>DATGIY010000374.1:0-4690 GCA_035295475.1 Terriglobales bacterium | reverse complement strand
AGTAGCCCTGCACCGGCGAAGGGTGCGCACCATAAGGGCACTCCACCACCGCGCTGACCAGAAAACCGGGAATCACGGTACGGTTGGGATCGCTGGCGATTACGTCGGGATCAACGATCTCCTCGGCCACCACAATGACGTGCTTGGCGGCGCGCACCGCCTCCAGCATCACGCCGAAGCTGCCCCAGTTGTGCGAATTGCCCTGCGCATCGGCGCGCTGCGCGTGCACGATGGTAACGTCGGGATTGATAGCCCGCACCGCCAGCAACGGCTCCTTGCCCTCAAAGGGCGAAAAGATGCCGTAAAAGAAATGATTGCCCTTGGGAACATCTGAGCCCATGGCCGTGCGCGTGGGAATGAAAGGCACGCCCATAGCGCCCGCCTGCAGCGCCAGCGCGACAGAAAAATTGGTCATGTTGAAGACTTTGATAGCGCCGCTCTCCGCTGCCCGGCGAAAGTTGTAGGCGGAGCCCATCATGACGTTTCCCACCCAGGCGGCGACGATTTCGCTGACGCAGCCGCCGGCAATCATCTGGTCGAACAAAATGTCGGAGATCGGCCCGATCAGGCGCAGGCCGCGCTTTTTCTGGCGAATGATCTCGTGCCCGGCGGCAAAGGGGATGTTCTGCTCCATCTGCAGCCCCACGGCGACACTGCAGCCATCGGCGACGAAGGAGGCGATGGCCTCGCGCATTGAGATCAACTTAGACATACCGAATCTTCTGCTTCAGCCAGGCGATCATGACCACGCACGCTGCACCCCAGAACACAAGGTGGAACCATGCGTCCACGGGTAAGAATGCTGACCACGTTCCCGGAGTGACGTGCGCCAATGCGATAGCTGTGTGGAGCGCTAGGTCCGCTCCAAGCAGGAATCCAAAGATTCGCATTATGCGCGGAACCCCACGACCAGGGCCGAATGCAATCCAGAAAGCAAGAACCACTCCGAGTATTTCCTGCCAGGAGAGTTCGGGATGTGCGTTGCGCCAGGGCCCCCGACCAAGGAGTTGCGAACCCGAAAGACCCGCAAGTAGCGCAAAAGCTCCTATCGCAACAACCCCAGCGAGGGCTGTTATCCAGTCTGTATCGAGCGCGAATTGTTTCCCGTCGCCCATGTTGACGATTGCAATTACACAATTACCCGATTACACAATTACACAATTCCTTCACTTCCCTTTCCACGCCGGCTGGCGCTTCTGCATGAAGGCGGTGATGCCCTCTCTGGCGTCGTCGCTCTGCATCAGCTCGTCGAGATAAATCTTTTCGGCGCGCTCCAGGCCCTTAGTGAAGTGGGCCGCATCCCAGGCGTAAAGCGCCTTCTTGGTGAGCTGCAAAGATGACGGGCTGAGCGTGCGCAGGCGCTCGCAGGTTTCCTCCACCAGTTCGTCCAATTCGCCTTCAGGAACGGCTTCGTTGGCCAAGCCCATGGCGAAGGCGGCGTCGCCGGTAATTTTTCTGCCGGTCAGGATGAGGTCGGCAGCACGCTTCTGTCCGATGACCTGGGCGAGCATGGCGGCGGCCACGGGAGGAAAACAGCCGAGACTAATCTCGGGAAAACCCCAGGCGGCGGATTCGGTGGTGAAGGCCAGGTCGCAGACCGCGGCCAATTCGGCGCCTCCGCCCAGGCAACTTCCGTGCACGGCGGCGATGGTCACCTTTTTGGAGGCGGCCAGCATGCGCACCACGCCGTGGAAAGTGACCAGCATGTTGCGGACATTGTCGGGGGTGTGGGCGGCCACGTCCACGCCGGCGGAAAATCCTTTGCCAGCGCCGCGCAGGACCAGGGCGGCTATATCCGGACGGCCTTCGACCTCCTCTAGGGCGGCGACCAGTTCCTCCATCATGGGCACGGTGAGCACGTTGACCGGGGGATGGTTGAGCACGATGCGGGCGATAGTGCGGTCGTAGTCGAGGGCGATGGTGGTGAATTGCGATTTCGGTTGCGTAGCCATATATCCACTTCCTTTAGCTTTTGCGGCGTCCTCTCGGAGCTGGCTAGCTGACTAGCTGCCTGGCTACTAATTTTCAGCCGCCAACCACCGATCTATTTCGTCCAGAAGTTTTCTTTGTCGTACTCCCGTATAGCCTGCAGTTCGGCAGCGGTGGGCACCGGCGTTGCGCCTACCTCGGGGGCCAGTCGCAGCTTCCAACCGGTATTGTTCAGCACATCTTGCACCGTGACGCCCGGATGCACGGAGGACAAACAGGCTTCGCCATCGTCGCCGAAGCGCAGCACCGCCTTGGTGGTGATGACCGCTGAGGGGCCGCCGCGGGGGAGACCAACTTTCTTGCGCCAGCCGGGACCGTCGCCATTGCCCGGGCTGGTGACATAGGAGACGCGCTCAGGCAGACGGCGCTTGTCGTGCTCCAGCAAAACGACAAAGCGATGGGCCAGAGAAGCGATGTCGCAGGCGCCACCCGACCCCGGCAGGCGGACTATGCCTTTGCCCGTTTCCACCTCGGTCGAGTTCAGGTTGCCGAAGCGGTCCACTTCGGCAGCGCCTAGAAAACCCAGGTTCACCCGGCCGGACTGCAGCAGGCTCATGACCGCCAGCATGTCCAGGCACTGGGTGGCGCCCAGAATGTTGGGCGGGTCAGCCATGGTGTAGATCAACTCGCGCGCGGGCGTGGCGCGAATCACGCCGTTCTCGAACAATCCCACCGCATTGGGAGCGTGGGTGCGCTTGGCGACAACAAAAGCAATCAGCGGGAGGCGCATGCCGACAAAGACGATCTCGCCGTCACGGATTTCGCGGGCGGCAGCGGCGACCATGAGCTCGCCCATGGTGTAGGCGGCGGTCGTCGAGATGTCGGGAGCGGTGGTGGTCACGGTATTCGTAAAGCGCTGTCGGCTCTCGGCCTTCGGAGATCGGCTTTCGGCTTTCGGCAAAACCAAAATTGCTGCTAGCGAAGGCCGACGGCCAAAGGCCGAGAGCTTAAATGTTGATCGCCGACTTCGCGGCTCGGCGATGGTTTCCAGGGGATCGCGGGCGCCGGTGCGCGGCACGATCCACTTCTTCTCGCTGGTGATGATGTCCAGCAGCAGCTTGTGATCAGCCGGCGTCGGCAGCCACTCAGTGCGCTGCTGCTCGTATTCCTTGTCCTCCACGGCCTGTCCGGTGTGGGGATGGAATTTCTGCCCCGCCCAGCGGCCGATGGTGCGATTGAACTTGATGTCGGGCACATAGAGGCGCGGCTGGTCGGGCTTGAGCGCATTGTTGAAGCGCTCCACCAGCGTGGTCACTTCCTGGTGGTAGAGGTGGCGATTGTAGTCGTTCACGTCATCGAGGTCGGGCGAATTTTCATTCTTGGGCTCGTCGTAACGACCCTTAATGCCCCAGACATAAGCCCAATGCGCCGAGGAAGAGTGGTCGGTGCCGAACAGGTCATGCGATTCGGAGATCCACTTATTGAGATATTTCTGGATGAGCCAAGCGGGGACCACGCCGGCTTCCACCACGCGGCGCAGGCCAGTATCGCCGGTGCCCATGTGGAAGGCTTCCTCGCGCAGCATGTAGGACATAGAACGGCCCAGGGGCGCAAAGCCGGAGTACTTGAGCATCTGCAGCTGGAATTTGCCGTCACGGTCAACGAAATCGGTGTAGGCGTACAGGTCCATCCAGTTGTCCACCATTTCGTTGAAGGCGTTGAGCAGGCGCTTGCTCTCGTAGGCGCGGCGCTCCAGCATCTTTTGCGCCTCGACGCGGCCGGTCTGGCCGAAATGCTCGATCAGCAGCGAGCACATCTGCCAGCCGTGGCGCATTTCCTCGATCATGACGCGGGTGAGGGCTCGGCGGTCCCAGTCGGTCGGGGCGCTTTCGAAGAGGTAGCGCTGCTGCTCGACGCTGGCGAACTCGGTATCGCCCTGGTAGACGATCATGTTGAGCAGGGCGTCGCGCATATTCTGGGTGGGAATCTGGCGCACCGATTCCCACTTGCGCTGGCCTTTGTAGTGGCCGAACTGGATTTCTTCGGTCTCGATCTGGCCGTAGAGGGTCTGGAACTGGAAGCCGGCGATGTCGTCCATGTTGACGCCCACTTCCTTGCGCCACTCTTCGAATAATCCTACCCAGTCGCTGAAGGTTCCGATTTTTGGTACTTTGCCTGACATAACACCTCAGTTTTTCGTCAGTTGGCACCCAGCGGTTGGCATTTAGCCCGTTGGCAGCTGACTAGCTGACTGGCTGACTAGCTAATCCGCACAATTAGGGACTGACCAAATGCGAAGCGCCAAATGCTAACTGCGCTTTATCCCAAATTCACCCACACGCTCTTCACTTCCGTGTAATGGTCGAGCGCTTCCCTGCCCAGTTCGCGGCCGAAGCCGGATTGCTTGAAGCCCCCGAAGGGCAAGGCTGCGTCATACAGGTTGTAAGCGTTGATCCACACAGTGCCCGCCTTTAGACGGCGCGCCATGTTGTGCGCTTTCTTAATGTCGTTGGTCCAGATGGCTGCGGCCAGACCATACATGTTCTGGTTGGCGAGCTCGGCTACCTGGTCGAGATCGGCAAAAGGAATGGTGGCCAGGACGGGGCCAAAAATTTCCTCCTGCGCGATTTTCATGGTGTTGTTGACCGCGTCGAACACGGTGGGCTCGACGAAGAAGCCTTTGCCGCCATCGACGCTGGCGCGATTGCCGCCGGCCAGGAGCTGCGCGCCTTCCTTTTTGCCCGATTCGATATAGCCGAGC
>DATGIY010000373.1:0-3657 GCA_035295475.1 Terriglobales bacterium | reverse complement strand
TAAACCGCCACCGCGTCGGAACCGAAATTGCTCTCGTAGAGCAGCGAATTGTCGGCCGTCACCACCCCGCGCACGGGATGGGAACCGATGAGATAGCTGCCGCCGACCTCATTGGTGGTGGTTTCAATAATGGAAATGCTGTCGGAATCGAAGTTGCTCACCATCAGCTCGCCGCCATCGGGCTTAAGAGCAAGATGGACGGGAGTTTTTCCTACGTCGAGAAGGGCGAGCAGCTTGTCGCCCTTGAGGTCTATAGCGGCCACCTGTCCGGAGGCGCTGCAGGAGACAAAGGCCTTGCTGGAATCGGGCAGGATGGCGATGTCCTCAGGCTGCTGGCAAATCGGGATCGTAGCTCGCACCGCGAGGCGGTGAGCATCGAGCAAGGAAACCGTGCCGTCGCCGCGGTTGGAGACCACCACCGTATCGCCATCGGGCGAAACGCGCGCCAGGCCAGGCGCCGCCCCCACACGAATATTGGCCAGCACTTTGCGCGTTTCCAAATCGATGGCGGAAACATTGGCCGACCCTGAGTTGGCCACGTAGGCACGCTTACCGTCCTCAGAGACGCTGATGAAATAAGGCGCGCGATGCACACCGATGGTGGCCACCACCACATTGCGCTCAGCGTCGATCACGCTGATGTTGTTGGATTCGGTGTTGACCACGTAAATCTCGTTCTTCCTGCTGTTGGCGGCGACACCGGTGGGATTCACGCCCACGCGAATGGTCTTGATCACGTTGAAGCGCGGATAGGGCCGCGGCGTCAGGTCGAGCACGCTGACCGTGTTGCTCTTGCCATTGCTCACGTAGGCGTATTCGCGATAACTGGGCGCATAGTGAGGCAGAGCGGGAGTGCGGAAGAGCCAGAACAGCGCAGCCACTGCCGCGATCAGAACGCAAAGAATGAAGAACTTCTTCAAGGGCGAGCGGCCGCGGGCATCGTGCTTTGAGGTTTGGCGATGGCCGGTTCCGGCACGTAACGGTCTACCACGGCGGCGATCTGTCGCACCTGCCGCATAAGTTCGTCGAACTGGTCAGGGTAGATCGACTGTATGCCATCGGAAAGCGCCCGGTCGGGATTATTGTGCACTTCGACCATTAGCCCGTCGGCGCCGACGGCCACAGCCGCGCGGGAGAGCGGAGTAACTTTATTACGCTTGCCGGTGCCGTGACTGGGATCGACCAGAATGGGCAAGTGGCTGAGGCGCTGCACCGCGGGAATCAAGCTGAGATCCAGGGTGTTGCGGGTGTGGTCGGCGAATGTGCGTACGCCGCGCTCGCAGAGAATCACCTGGTAGTTGCCTTCGCTCATGATGTATTCCGCGGCCATGAGAAATTCTTCCAGCGTCGCCGACATGCCGCGCTTCAGCAGCACGGGCTTCCGGGCGCGGCCCGCGCGTTTGAGCAGGGAAAAATTCTGCATGTTGCGGGCGCCAATTTGAATCACGTCGGCATAGCGCTCGACCAGATCGAGAGATTCGTGGTCCACGGCTTCGGTGACGATGCGCAAGCCCAGATGCTCGCGGATGTCGGCCAGGATGCGCAGGCCCTCTTCACCGAGGCCCTGGAAGGTGTAGGGCGAGGTGCGGGGCTTGTAGGCGCCGCCGCGAAAGAACTGGGCGCCGGCGGCGTGGACGCGTTCGGCGACGGCAAAGGCCTGCTCACGGCTCTCGACTGCGCAGGGCCCGGCGATCACAGCCAGCGTACGCCCGCCGATGGCAGCATCCGTGCCGGGGAAGGTGATGACCGTGTTTTCCTGCTTGATGTCGCGGCTGACCAGCTTGTAGGGCTTGCTGATGCGAATGACTTCCTGCACGCCCGGCATTTCCTCCAGCGTGCCCGGCTCTACCTCGGTCTGGTTGCCGGTAATGCCGATAGCGGTGCGCTGCGCTCCGGGGATAGGGTGGGCGCGATAGCCCAGCGATTCGATTTTCTTGCACGCTTCCCGGATCTGCTCCTCGGTGGCGTGCGCCTGCATGACAACCAACATGGATAACTCCCCTGCAACAAACCTTCAGTTTACTTTCCTGGCAGGCGGTTCGCAATCGGGGCTCCGCGTGTTTCACGTGGGGAGAGCCGCCCCCAGCTGTCCGGCAACCGCAGCTCCCGAAAAGCCGGGCTGCGCCGGCTGCACAGCCCAGGCGGCTGTGCCCACGCGTGCATCAGATCAGAAAGAGCCAAGTTACACTTCAAGTTTGCACCATGGCCAGCTCACTCGCCCATCATCAGGACATTCTCAAGCTGCCCGCGCCCAAAAAGCCGTGGCCGATTATCTCGCGGCGAGTGGGCATCCACACCTCCATTGCCGGCGGAGTAGAAAATGCCGCCGAGCGGGCCTGGCGGCTGGGATGCACCGCATTCCAGATTTTTTCCTCCAGCCCGCGGCAGTGGAAGCCCTACCAATTGGGACGAAAGCAATGCGAACTCATGCGCGGACTGCGCGAGAAATATGATCTGAAGCCGCTAGTGATTCATGCCAATTATCTGATCAATGTCGCCGGAACCACGGCCCATTTTCATAGCCGGTCGATTGAGGCATTTCGCGGCGAGGTGGAGCGGGCTCTCGCTCTCTGCGCGGAGTATCTGGTGCTGCACCCGGGATCGTACCGCGGCGGCAGCCGAGAGGAGGGCCTGGAGCGGGCGGCGCAGGCAATCGAAGCGGCGACGCGCGGCTACGACCTGGCAAAGGGTGGTCTTACCGTGCTCATTGAAAACACGGCCGGAGCGGAATTTTCGCTGGGCGGAAACTTCGAGCAGGTGGCAGAACTGGTGGCGAGGCTGCGCGGCATTGTTCCCGTCGCGGCCTGCATTGATACCTGCCATGTGCATGTTGCGGGCTACGATATCGTCAGCGAAGAAGGCATGGAGCAGACGTTGCGCTACCTCGACCTGGCGATTGGGCTAGAGAAAATTCCGGTCTGGCATTGCAATGACGCCAAGGCAGCGCGCGGCTCGAAACTGGACCGGCACCAGCACATCGGGAAGGGAAGCATCGGCCTGGAGCCGTTTCGGCGATTGTTGAGCGACAGGCGACTGGCGCATGCAGCGTTCATCGCGGAAACCCCCATAGATAGACCGGGAGATGACATGCGAAATGTGGCGACGATACGCTCGTTGGCACCGGCGGCAAGGTTGGCTCGGGGTAACGGCTCTCGCAAGTATCGATAGAAGGGTTGCGGGCAATGCCTCTCTGTGATGGGAGACGCAGCCGGCCGATTCTCTGAGGATATTCTTATAGCGCGGGCGCCCTCGCCTGCGAGCCCAGCCGAGGGCGGCTGGGCCTACATAACTTTATCTCCGTCTGCCCACGATAATGGCCTGAGTTCGCAAAGTACGAAGATTTTCTCAACTGATGAAACACTCCGTCATGACCCTGGAGGAGTGCCGCCGCTTCTACGCCGAAGAAATTCGGCTGGCGGGCAGCGTGAAATCGGCGGCCCTGGTGGAATCATTTGCTCGCGTGCCGCGGCCAGCCCGCCCTTCCTATTGACATTCTATAGGGTCAGCGTATGCTGCTCGTATAGACGTTCGTTAGGAGGCCGGGCTTGTCTGCCGAGCAAACCGAATTGCTGCAAGGCACGCTGGATATGCTGATTCTGAAAGCGCTGGTTCTGGGCGAGCTGCACGGCCTGGGAGTCTCGCGGCGAATTGAGCAGA
>DATGIY010000372.1:0-4034 GCA_035295475.1 Terriglobales bacterium | reverse complement strand
GGGGAAGAAAAACTGCGCCTCCTCACCCAGGCCAAGGATGAACTCAGCAACGCCTTCAAGGCGCTCTCCGCCGAAGCTCTAAAGTCGAATAACGAATCCTTCCTGCAGCTGGCACGCGAGAGCCTGCAGAAATTCCAAGCCACCGCCCAGGGCGATCTGGAAAAACGAGAGCAGGCGGTAGCCGACTTGGTTTCGCCGATCAAGGACACGCTGGATAAATTCGACAGTCACATTCGCCAGGTAGAGAAAGAACGAGGCACAGCTTACGGTCAGCTGACCGAGCAAGTGCGCTCGCTGCGCGAAACGCAGGAGAACCTGCGCGAGCAGACCGGCAAGCTGGTGCAGGCGCTGCGCACGCCGGCGGTGCGCGGCCGCTGGGGTGAAATCCAGTTGCGGCGCGTGGTCGAGATCGCGGGCATGCTTCCTTATTGCGATTTTGACGAACAAGCTAGTGTGACCACCGCGGAAGGCCGCTTGCGTCCCGATCTGGTGGTCAAGCTGCCGGGAGGCAAGAACCTGGTGGTTGACGCCAAAACGCCGCTGGCGGCCTATCTGGACGCCATGGAAACGCAGGACGAGGAGGTGCGCCGGGTTAAGCTGGCCGACCACGCCCGCCAGGTGCGCGATCACATGGTCAAGCTGGGCTCGAAGGCATATTGGGAGCAGTTCGAGCACACGCCCGAGTTCGTGGTCATGTTTCTGCCCGGTGAAACCTTCTTCAGCGCGGCGCTGGAGCAGAACCCGCTGTTGATTGAATCGGGGGTGAGCGAAAAGGTGATCCCGGCCTCACCCACCACCCTCATCGCGCTGCTGAAAGCGGTAGCCTACGGCTGGGGACAGGAACGCATCGCGCGCAGCGCGCAGCAGATCAGCGCGCTGGGCAAGGAACTGCATGAACGCCTGCGCAGCCTGGCCCGCCACTTCGAAGATGCCGGCAAGGGCCTGGACAAGGCTGTGGAGTGCTACAACAAGGCCATTGGATCATTGGAGGGCCGGGTGCTGGTTTCAGCGCGCAAGCTCAATGAGCTGACGGCCTCGTCAGCCGCGGAAATTCCCGAGCTGGAGCCCATCGAAACCACTGCCCGCACTCTGCAGATCGAGTTCGAGGAAGAGGACGAGGCTCGCGCTGCAGCCGACCTCGGCTCCGACCGCACATTGGCGGCCAGCTCGGGGTCTTAGTTTGTTTTGAAATGATGAACTGCGTTTGGACTTAGATCTGATTAAAGGCGCGACCAGTTACATCTCTACCGTCTGGCAGGCTCGCTGCCACGGATGGCTTTATCCACGGCGCGCTTTTCTTCTGCCGTGAGGGGACGCGAACTGCCTTTAACAAGCTCGCCGAGCTCTAGCGGTCCGATAGCTACGCGCACCAGTCGCAACACTTCGATTCCCAGTGCCGCCAGCGAGCGCCGGATGTGGCGATTCTTGCCTTCGTCCAGGACGAGTTCCAGCCAGGTATTACGCTGCCCCTGGCGCAAAATGCTGGCGCGCTTCACGCGCAAAAGTTCGCCATCCGCGCTTACTCCCTTTTGCAGAGAGCGCAACAAGGCATCGCCAGCCAGGGCGCCAATCTGCACATGGTAAGTCTTATCGAGATGAGTCTCCGGGGCCAGGATACGCGCGGCCCATTCCGAATCGTTGGTCAGCAGCAGCAGGCCCTCGCTGGCCTGGTCCAGCCGCCCCACGGGGCCGATCCAGGGCAAGCCGGCGGGCAGGCAGTCATAAACGGTGCGGCGGCCTTTCTCATCGGCCGCGGTGGTGACGACTCCCCGCGGCTTATTCAGGGCGAAATAAAGCTTCGCTGCAGCCGCCAGCGGGTGGCCATCCACCTGGATTTCATCTCGGTTCAGGTCCACCGGAGCTTCGGCATTGCGGCGCACCGCGCCATTCAGCGTGACCCGCCCGGCGCCTATCAGTTCGCAAGCTTTAGCACGCGAACAATAGCCCAGCTTGGAGAGCGCTCGGGCAAGGCCGACGCGACGGGTTTTGCCGGCATTCACAGCACCATCGTAAATGACCGAGGAGCCAGGAGGTCTGCAGGGGGCTGAATAACAGACGCAAAGCTTTATTGCCGGGATCCGTACACAGAGCGCTGTAATGGATCCTGCGCTCTTCCCTTCCATTCCCCACCCTTGCCCCGCCAGAACTTGATTGCCGAGTGAATCGTCGCGATGGCGTAAAACAGTGCCGCGACAGGTAAGGTGAGCGCCCAAAGTGGGTTCAGCTTGTAGAACCTGATCATGGACAGATAAGCGACGGTCATCAATGCCCAGGCGGCGCCGGCCACCACCATGGTTGATGCCTGCCGGGACAACAACAACGCGGGTGGAAAGAGATAGGTAATCGCCAGACCTGCCACAGCTGCCAGCAGGAGGAAGGTTGAATGTTGGAGCTGATTGAAGGCGGTGCGCGAGATCATGCCTTCGATCGCGGCGAAGGAGCCGTAGGACCGAATGCTGACGCTGGTTTCACTGAGACCTAGCCAGACCCTGCCACCGACGCGTTTGACCGCCCCGGCCAGGGCACAGTCATCGATAATCTGACCGCGAATTGCTTCGATCCCGCCAGCTTGCGCCAATGCTTGAGGCCGAATCAGCAGGCATCCCCCGGCCGCGGCGGCGATAGCGCGCTCAGGGTCGGAAATCCAGGCTGGGGGGTAGAGCTTAAAAAAGAAAAACACGAAAGCGGGAATGAGCAGCTTCTCGGCAACGCTACGGCACTGCAGCCTCACCATGAACGAGGCGACGTCGTATGGCCCATTTTCCGCGATAGAGACCAGAGTGGGAATGGTTGCCAGGGAGTGAACGACATCGGCGTCCGTGAGCAGCAGAAAATCAGGAGCCCAGGCGCGGGCCGTCTGCACTCCCTGGCTCACCGCCCATAGCTTGCCCGACCAGCCAGCAGGCAACGAGGCGCCTTGCAGCACAGTCACCGAATCCAGCTTGCCAAGCTTTGCGGCGGCCTGGCGTGCGATCTGCGCCGTACCATCGCTGCTGTGATCATCGACAACAAAGACGTGCAGGACAACATCTGCCGTTTGCAGCAGGGAGGCAACGCTCTCGCCAATTACTGACGCTTCGTCGCGAGCCGGGATGACGACTGCCACGCGGCTGGAGAGCTGCGCGCCCGCCGGTCGCGTTGGCGGCATTGCCCTTCCCACCCGCCAGAAACCGCCGCGCCCCAGCAGCAGATAGGCCCAGATCAGGGCGGGCACAACCGCTGCGATCGTGAGAACGGGCATCGCGGTCGAGTGTACAGGAACACCGGCGCACTGATGGCGTGCGGCACGTCAATCGACCTGGTCAGGAATCAGGCTTCAGGGTGCCAACAAACTCGCAACCGCTTGCTCTACTTCTCCTCCAGGAAAATGATTTCGTGCCCGTCGGGATCCTTGATGGATACCCAGGTTTCGTTCGCCCGCTGCCCCTCCGTGAAATTGATTTTCAGGACACGCAAAGCTTCCCGCGTGGTGCCGAGGTGGGAAACCGTAATCCCAATCTGGTTAGCCTGCCTGCTTCCGACGCCCGGGTCGAAGTCCACGCACAGCGGCACCCCGGCAATTTCCACACGCAAGTATTCGCCCTTCTTTTCATCCAGAACCTTGAACCGCAGTGTGTCAACGTAGAACTTGCGCGCGCGATCCAGGTTCGCGCTACGAATGGTAAAGAACTCCAGCTTGCGAATAGGCAGGGGCAGCACCGTGTTCGCAATGTGCGTGGCCAGGAACCATTGGAAGCCAAACTGATCTTTGACGCCGGCGCTGCGGTCGCCATAGGGCTTATCGTTGGGTGGCTCGGTGGAAGTCGCCCCCGCGCGCAAGGCTCGCTCGTAGAAGGCATCGGTATCGGGGACGTACAGGTGCATGGCGCAGGGCACAGTCCCGAACTGGCCATGGGCCTCGCCGATTTCCAGTGTGTTATCGCCAATGCGAATGGTAGCGTGCAGGACTGCGCCCTCGGGCGAGCGGGGAATGTCGCCGAGAACCTCGGCATCAAAAGCATCCTTCACGAACTTCATGAACTCGTCCGAGCCGC
>DATGIY010000371.1:0-13402 GCA_035295475.1 Terriglobales bacterium | reverse complement strand
GTCTTTTCGGCCGGGTTGGTTTTTCGTTCGTCGAGCTGCAAGAATCGTTCTCCTTGTGGGCAGCGACTGGGCCAGGGAAAATGCCTGCGTCACATTGTAAGAAGTATCGTGATCCGAGCATACGCACGGAAGTAATAAGGGTCTATCCGGACTGAAGCTTACGAAATCTGGCGAGGCGTGGGGAAAACTCCGACCAAAACCAGGTAAGCGGGCGATCTCCGGTCGCGGCTGCGCGCACGCGCCCGGCGGCGGCTGAGCTGTTTGCCTATTGCAACCGATCAGGTTTCAACCGGAATTTGCGGCGCGGGATCGGCATAGAGGGCGTCGATTTGCTGGCGATAGCGCTCTTCGACCTGCCGGCGCCGCAGTTTCATGCTGGCGGTGAGCAGGCCGTTGGCCACCGAAAACTCTTCCGGGATGAGCAGGAATTTCTTGATCTGCTCGTAGCGCGCGAGGTTGGCGTTGATCTCGGTTATGACTGTCTGATAAAGGCCGCGCACCGCCGGATCCGCCACTAGTTCGTCGCGCGAAGTGAAACGCACGCCGTTGTTGCGCGCCCACGCTTCCAGGAGGCGAAAATCCGGGGCAATAATGGCGGCGGGAAACTTGCGGCGGTCGCCCAGCACCACCGCCTCCGCCACCCAGGGACTCATCTGCAGCGATTTTTCGATGGGTTGCGGGGTAATGAATTTTCCGCCCGAGGTTTTCAGCAAGTCCTTCTTGCGGTCGGTAACGCTGAGAAAACCTTCGCTGTCCAGGTTCCCGATATCGCCGGTGTGGAACCAGCCGTCCACGAGAGCCTGGCTGGTCTGCTCCGGCAAATTCCAATAGCCCTGGAAGACCGACGGACCGCGAACCAGGATTTCTCCATCTTCGGCAATCTTGACCTGGACGTTGGGCAAAGGCCGGCCCACACTGCCGAGTTTATGGTGAGCCGGCGTGTTGACGGCAATAACCGGCGAAGTTTCCGTCAGGCCGTAGCCTTCGTCGAGGCGAATCCCCGTGTCGGCGAACCACTCTCCCATCTGCCGCGCCAGGGGAGCTCCGCCGGAAAGATAGATCTGCACGCGGCCACCCATGCCGTTGCGAACCTTGGAGAAGATCAGCTTGTCGGCCAGCCTCCAGGAGAGGGAGGCGGGCCGTCTTTGTTCCAGCGTTTCCCCGCGGTGGGCGTGACCCACTTTGAGAGCCCAGTTGTATAGCGAGCGCTTCCACCCGCCCTGCACCTTGAGTTGTACCTGGGCGTACATCTTTTCGTACACCCGCGGCACGCCCACGAAAATGGTCGGCCGTACTTCCTGCAGCGTGGTGGGAAGCTGCTCAATGGAGGGACAATAAGCGACGGTAACGCCGCGGTACAGCCAGGCATAGTCCACGTGGCGGGCGGTAACGTGCGCCAGGGGAAGAAAGGAGACGCCCAGATCACCGGGCGAGACCGGCACCTCGCGCAGAGAGAATTCGATATTCGAAGCCAGGTTGCCATGGGTCAACATGGCGCCTTTGGGAACGCCGGTAGTTCCGGAAGTGTAAATGATGGTCGCCAGATCGGCGCTGGAGACGGCACGCGCACGGGCATCGAAATCGTTATCGCGTTCAGCGGGACCGTCATGCATCAAGCGGTGCATGGGAACGGCATCAGGGATGCCGGCATAGTCCATGATCACCGCTTTTTCCACCACCGTCTGCTCTTTAGCGGCGGAGAACTTCTTCAGCTGATCTGCGGTGGAAAGAAAAATGACGCGGGCGCCGGAATCCTTGAGTATGTAAGCCGTCTGCTCGGCGGTGAGAGTGCCATAGATGGGAACCACAACGGCGCCCAGCAGTTGGGTGGCGAAATCCGCCACCGCCCATTCCGGCCGATTCTCGCTGAGAATGGCGACGCGATCACCCTTCCGGATCCCCCATTGTTCCAGGGAACGGGCCACACCCAGGACGTCGCGATAGAGCTCATGCGAGGAGATCGGGATCCACTTGACCCCCTGTTTGTACATCATCACCCGGTCGGAGTTGCGCTCGACCACGGTATAGAAAACGTCATTGATGGTGTTCAGGGCCATGGGTGAGAAGTGACTGCGGGAGCGCTAGCGCCGTGGCGGGTCACGCACAGGCGGCAATCACCGGCGCGGACACAAAAAAGCGTAACCGCCGGCGGCTTTTATTTTCTAACTTCTACCTGCGCTGACTTTACCGGCAACTACGCCTCGCAGGCAAGTGGGAGCAGATTGACCGGTTCCCCTTTTGGGAATAGGCTTAACACCCACTCGTGGGGAGAAGAAGAACATGCTTAACAAGCTGCTGAAAACAGCAACTATGGCAATGCTGGCCGCCGGACTGCTCGCATCGGTGCTGGCGCCACCGGCCATGGCAGCCGACAAGAAAAGCGCGGCCGGCCCTCCACTCAAACTGAAAGTGGGCGACATGGCCCCGAACTTCACCTTGCTGTCGTTCGACGGGCATGATCTGAAGAGCGTTTCGCTGAGCGACTTCCGCGGCAAAAAAGACGTGGTGCTGGCCTTCTACGTCTTTGCCTTTACCGGTGGTTGAACCCAGGAAATGAAAGCCTTCCAGCAGAACTTGAGCAAGCTGGAAGGCGCCAACACCCAGGTTCTGGGTGTCAGCATGGATAGCCCGTTCTCCAATTTCGCCTTCGCGCAGCAGAACGGCATCACTTTTCCCCTGCTGGGCGACTGGGGCGGGAAAATCACGCGTGAATACGGCCTGGCAAAAAAAATCGACATTAAGGGCATTTCGATGGAGACGGCGCGCCGCGCCACCTTCCTGATCGATAAGTCGGGGAAGATCATCCACGAGCAGGCGGACAACGAGGCTGTCGATCCCACCAAAACCGTCGATGCATGCCTGCGCCCGAAAATGAAGAGCTAATCGGGAAGGCGAGGCAGGCTCGCTCAGCCGCGCTGCGTGCATAGCTGCAGGGCTTCAGAGGGCCTGGTTTTTAGTTTCGAGTTTCAAGTTTCGAGTTTCAAGACCTAGGATCGATGTAACCGGGTGTTCGCATGCCAGGGTGTGAATCGTGAAACCTGCGAAATCCTGAAGCGTTGCGTGGCAATGTATCGTGCTCGGCATATTTCGCCGGTTTGACCGCATCCGCCACGGTTGCTATCATTATTTCGCGGGGTGGAGCAGTCTGGTAGCTCGTTGGGCTCATAACCCAAAGGTCGGTGGTTCAAATCCACCCCCCGCAACCAACCCTCCTTCGTCAGCCATCGACGGGAACTGTAATCATCTCCCACTCCGGCCACTGCCGCCTACAGCACCTGGCTGAGCCGCCGAATGCCTTCGCCGATTTCCGTTTCCCGCATGCGCGAGTAGCCCAGCAGGAATCTGCTACGCCGAGACTTCTTCAGAAAATAGGGAGAGATGCCATAAATCAATTTCTTTCGCTGATCAATCGGGGAGAAGAAGTCGTTGAGACTTTTCAATCGCCAAAGGCCCGACACGCCGCAGGAGGATATTTGTGATCATCGAGATGCGCACCTATAAAACTAAACCCGGCTGCCGGGCGAATTTTCTGGCGGTATTTCGCTCCAAGTCGCTGCCGGCGCATGCTGAGATTGGCATGAAAATACTGGGACCATTCCTTTCGGTTGAAGATGCGGAGGTTTTCTTTTTCATGCGCGGCTTTCCTGACCTGCCTTCGCGCGAGCCCATGAAGGCGAAGTTTTACGAAGGCGAGCTCTGGAAAAGCGAACTGGAGAGCATTCTCATGCCCATGCTGGATAAATACGAAGTGGTGCTGGTGGATGATCCGGAAAACCAGGTCCACTGGTAGGGCTCAGCCTGCCCTGGTTACCGCACGTCAGCGATCCTGTTCAATGCGCGTGTTGAAGCTGAAGAGCATCTGCCATCGCCCGTCGCGATAAACCCACATGCGAGTGTTGAAGTAGGGCTTGGCCTGGGGGCGCTGCTCGCGGGCAATCATCAGCACTGTTTGCCCCAGATCGAACATACGCGCGGAAAGCAGAGGAGACGGTGTGGATTGTCTCCCCGTCAGCTTCAATTTTCGGATTTGGGCAATGCGCTCTGATTTGGTAAAGGGACGGGAATGGTGGGTGTCGGTTGCCGTGAACTCATCGGCAATGAGCGCGGCGTAGGCGTCCGCATCATTGTCGGCCATGGCGCGCATGACCCCTTGCCAGGAAGCGATCGCCGCTTTCTCCCCCGCCGTTTTGGGCACAAAAGGTATGGTCCGGCACGGGTTATCGCATTCTCCAGAACCGCCAGGAGGTTTCTCTGAAATGGCGACCTGGGCAACTTCCTGGTAAAGGAGCAGCCGCCACCCGGCAGCGCGTTTCACCCAGATGCGCATCACGTGCAGTTGCCCGAGATCGGCGCGGATGACGGCAGCCTTGCCGTAAATTTGCGACTTCGTGGGGACCTGTGCGTTGCTGAGGCGGGGGTAGTCCCTCAATACGCTCGACCGGTCGAACCTTTCTCCCTTGGACCCAATCCAGGTGAAATCGGGATCCAGCAGGCGGTCCAAAGCAGAGTGGTTGTGATCCGCCAACGACCGCACCACTGCCTGATCCGCGGCTGATACCTGGTCGGCCGCTGAGGCGGCGAGCAGGGGAGCGGCAAGTAGCGTCAGCACCAAAGAGACGCGGGCGAGTGTTAGCAAGCAAAGCCTCATAAAAGGACCAATCCGTCTAGAGGTCGGACCACGATACCATTATGCTCACCAGCAGGAAAATACAGCTGTTTTTCAGCCATATGTAAAGATTTTCTTGACTCTCGACTTCGTATGATGGTATAGCAGCCCGACCACTCCGTGAAAGGGAGGCTGCCAATGTGCGCTTCGACGGTTGCACTGGTTCTATCCGGACTCCGCCAACTGAGCAAGGCTATGCGCGCGGCTAGTATAGGTGTTGCGATAGTGCTGATTTGTCTTCCCCTGTTTTCACAAACCGACAGGGGCCGAATCCTGGGGAACGTCCATGACGCCACGGGCGCGGTCATTGTAGGCGCCAAGGTGACGATCACCGACGTGCAGCGTGGTATTTCCCGCAATCTGGTCAGCGACAACGCCGGAGCCTTTCAGGCTCCCGACCTGCTTCCCGGCACCTACAAGATCCGGGTTGAGTCCTCTGGTTTCAAAACCGAGGAGCGGCAGAACCTCCTGATCGAGGTCGGCAAAGACGTGCGCGTGGATTTCGGGCTTCAGCCTGGCGAGGCCAGTGAAACCGTGACCGTAAGCTCCGAAGTGCCGCTGGTGAACACCATCAACGCCACCCTGGGCGGCACGGTGGACAACAAGACCATCAACGAGCTCCCGCTGAATGGCCGCAATTACCAGAACCTGCTCTCCCTGCGGCCAGGGGTCATGGTGTACGCGGGCGGCGGTCCCTGGACGCAGGTGGCCAACGGAATGCGTCCGGAAGACACCAGCTTTGTGATCGATGGCATCAGCGACGATGAGGCTTTTATGGGCCTGAGCATTACCAACGCGGCCGCTGTAGCAGGCGACGCGGCCACGCTGCTGCCCATCGATGCCATTCAGGAATTCAACGTGGAAGAAAACCCGTCGGCGGAGTTTGGCTGGAAGCCCGGCGCCATCACCACCGTGGGTTTGAAATCGGGCACCAACCAGTTGCACGGCACGGCATACGGGTTTGGGCGATCCGACTCCTTTGACGCACGCAATTTCTTCAATCGCAGCCCCGATCCCAAGATGCCCGTCAGCCTCGAGCAATACGGCGGCACCCTGGGCGGGCATATCGTCAAAGACAAGCTTTTCTATTTTGGCGGCTACGAAGGGCAGCGCTACACGGTGGGCAACTCCTTCGCCTACAGCCTGCCGACGACCGCTTCGGTCGGCGACCCGACTATCAGCATTCCCGATGCGGAAGCCGCTCTGGCCGCACAGGGCATTCCTGTAAGCCCGGTCAGCCTGGCGATCCTGCCGCTGTATGGGCCCAACAACACGCAGTCGTCGGCCATTACGAGGGGTTTCAATAACGTCAACAGCTCCAATAATGCGCTGGGGAAAATCGACTATCACATCAACGATCGCCACACCCTCAGCGGTTCCTACTTCTTCGGCAACGACAAACTGGTGGCCGAAGACTCGCCGGAAACTCAGCCTTTCTTCCTGACCCAGATCCACTCCCGGGCGCAGAGTCTAGCCGCCCACGAAACCTGGGTCGCCAATTCACGGACCGTGAACGACATCCGTTTCGGGCTTACTCGCTACACCTTGAGCATCGCTCCCAGCGATCAGAATAAGCCCGCCAGCAGTTACGGCTTGAATACCGGCATCACGAATCCGGTGTTGGGCGGCTTGCCGGGCATCCGGGTCACCGGTTTTACCGAGCTCGGCGGTTTCCCCAGCTTTCCCAAGTATGTCGGTCCGGATAACACCATCTCCCTGCAGGACAACGTGTCCTACTTGCGGGGCAAGCACGCGCTCAAGTTTGGCGCGGAGCTGCGCGACCTGCGCGTGCACCAGGGCACGTGGCGCAAGGGCCGCGGCGAGTTCCGCTTCGGCTCGCTGGAAGACTTCCTGGCCGGAACCCCCAGCCGGGCCATCCTCCTGGCCGGCGTTCCCACTCGGGACTTGTCGCAGTGGGAATACTCCGGCTTCGCGCAGGACGATTGGCGGATTACCCGCAAGGTGACCATCAACCTGGGCCTCCGCTACGAATACGATGCTCCGCCCACCGAGGCGCATAACCTCCTCGGCAACTGGGAGCCTACCGTGGGATTGGAGCAGGTGGGCAAGAACATCAGCTCCATTTACAAGCCGGATCACCGTAACTTCTCGCCCCGCGTAGGCTTTGCCTGGGACGTCACCGGAAACGGCAGCACGGTGATCCGCGCCGGGGGCAGCGTGATGTACGACGTGCTGACCATGAACACGTTCCTCTCCCAGCAGAACCTCCAAAACGCGATTACGCTGGGGTTGAGCGTGCTTCCCACGGGAGCACCGCAGGTAGTCAACGGTGTGGCAACGCCCGGGCCAGGCAATATTCTGGCCAGCGCAGTGACCATTCCTGGCTCGTCGCTCAATTGGAACGGTTCGTCGCCGGGCGGGGCTGCGATTTTCCCCACCGATGTGACCAGCTTCCTGCAATGCGGGGACGGTCTCGGCAACGATCCCGGTCCGTGCGACATCATGGCCATGGATCGCAATTACCGCAACCCCTACGTCACCAACTGGACGCTGGGAATCGAGCACGCGTTCAGCGGGAATCTCTCCTTGGATATGTCCTATGTAGGAAACCGTGGCACCAAGCTGACGGGGATTTATGACATTAATCAGATCAATCCCCAGTCGGCAGCGGAGATCGCCTGCGGACATTGCGAAGCCAACGCCAACCGTCCCTACGCGGCTCAGTTTCCCTACCTGGAGTTCATCAACTTCATGAGCAACATCTACAAATCCAACTATAACGGTCTGCAAACCACGCTGAACGCGCGCAACCTGCATGGCCTGACGTTTATCGCCGGCTACACCTACTCGCATTCGCTGGACGACATGTCGTACAACTGGAACCAGTACCTGCCGCAGAACAGCATGAGTCCCAACAGCGAGTACGGGAACAGCGACTTCGACATGCGGCACCGGTTCACTCTCTCGGTGACTTACGCACTGCCCAGCAAGAAATCGCCGCTGCAGCTGCTGGAGGGCTGGCAGGTCAATTCCATCGTGACCTTGCAGAGCTCGATGCCGTGGCAGACCTTTGACTCCTCCAACGATCTGAGTCGGACTGGGGAATTCGCCGACCGTTGGAATTTCGTCGGCAATCCTGCCGACTTCAAATCCGGCGGGCCCAATCCCATTCCGTGCTACGGGTTTGGCGGCACCACGGGTTGTTCGCCGAATATTCCCGGACCGTGCATGCAAGCTGCCAGCGCCATGGGACCCGGGGCGGTAGCTTCGCTCAACAGCTTGGGCTGCTACATGGCGGGGAACTCGGTCATGATTCCGCCGGCAGTGGGAACGTTCGGCAATCTGGGCCGTAACGTGTTTCGCGATACCGGCTATCGCAACCTGGACCTCTCCATCGCCAAGAACTTCCACTTCGGAGAACGGCTAACAGCCCAGTTCCGGGCGGAATTCTTCAACTTCCTGAACCATCCTAATTTCGCCAATCCCTGGGATGGCACCAGCGGCTATGGGCCGGGAGGCGGGTTCACCGATCCGTCGTTCCCCGGTTCGTTCGGCTGTGCTTGCGGCACGCCTGACACTGCGGCTGTTAACCCAGTGCTGGGGTCGGGCGGGCCTCGCGCCATTCAGCTCGGCTTGAAGATGATTTTCTAGCCGCCAACAATCTAACCGGCAGGGGGCAGGACGCCAGTCCGGTCCCCTTTTCACCCACCGTCCTGGTGTGCAGGACTGGGGTTTGTTCGGTGCAGAACTGATCATGGGATTCTTGCCAGCACCAGGGCGCAATGAGGGGGATTGGTGGCCAAGGCAATGCAGACCCCACGCCGTTATCAGCGCATCGTGCACCAGATCGAGCAGTGGATCCTGGATGGCAGCATGAAGCCGGGAGACCAGTTGCCGGGCGAACACGTTCTGGCACAACAATTCGGGGTGAGCCGCACCGCCGTGCGCGAAGCCGCGAAGGCGCTGCGGGAGAAGGGCTTGGTAGAGCCCCACTCCGGGCGAGGCACGTTCGTCATTCACGGCATGTCCCGGGTGATGAAGCAGTCCCTGAGCCTGATGAGCAGGATGGGGCAGTTGGACGGCAGCGCACACCTGGCTGAGGTGAGAAATATCCTGGAGCCTCAGATTGCCGCTTTGGCGGCTACGCGAGCCCAGGAACATCATCTGCGCAGCTTGCGGGAAGCTTTTCGGGCCATGGAGCGTTATCGCCATGATCCCGAGGGATACATTGAGGGCGACCTCGATTTTCACCGCGCCCTGGCGGAGGCGGCGGGAAATTCTCTGATTCTCTCCCTGCTTCATTCCATTGTGGGCCTTCTGCGGGAAGAGCGTATGCGGTCATTTCGAGTGAAAGGGGCTCCCGAGCGCAGCCAGGTGCATCATCAAAAGATTTTGCAGGCGGTTGAACGCCGCGACGCACAAGCCGCCTGTATGGCTATGCGCGAGCACCTGCGTCAGGTTCGTAAGTATTCTGCCCAATAACACCAGGGAGATTTCATGCGCCAAGGGAACCGGCATATGCCGGCAGGAGTTTCCAGGAGATTGTTCCCAGCAGTAAGCCTCGTGCTGCTTCTAGGCATTGGGTTCATGGGGAGTATATGGGCCGGCAGCGCCCCGGCGACATCTCCTCGCGAGGAGAGAGACGTCCGCAGCGCTGATCAGGCATTCGTCAACGCTGCCGCCAAATCGGATACCAGGATTTTGAGCACCATGATAGCGCCGGATTTTACCTGGACCGATGCCACAGGTCGCACAATCGACAAGAGCCATTTTCTGCACGATCCAACTCAAGCTGCGGTCGCGAACGGGGAAACCAAGCTGCATGACTATGGAACCGTTATATTTCTTACCGGGGCGGCAAGAATTCCCGGGGAGCATGTGCGCGTGGTCCGGGTGTGGGTAAAGCAAGCCGGCGGGTGGCGCATTCTGCTGGTGCAGCAGACCATGATCGAAGGCGAAAAAAAGAAGCCACAGGCCACGGTAAAGGCCGGCACATTATGTGAGAACCCGTGCAAGAGCGTTCCCTATCAACCGCAGACGGCAGCACAGGGCGAAGTAGTCGCATCGTGGCAAGGGTTGGAAACCGCGGTTAACCAGCGCAATGCGGACGAGTGGGCCCGGCACGTGGGCGACGAATTCGTCTTCAACGTTAAAGAGAACGGCAATCCGCTGACCAAGGCCGATCGCGTGGCCACTATCCGGAAGCAGGCGCAAGGCGATACGGTCACTGACATCGGCGCGGTGGTGCCGGGCTCGATGGCGGTGGACGTCTTTGGCGATACGGCCGTGATGCGGGATACCCAGCAACCCACGGAGGGCGAAAGACCCTATCGCGCCATGCGCGTTTGGGTCAAACGTGATGGGCGCTGGCAGCTGGTTTACAGCCAGCAGACCACGATTCAGAAATGATCCCCATCGATGGCTAGGGCGTCTTCATGTACCGGTCAAAATAGGCGATCGCGTCTTTGACGGCCTGCGACTGGATGGGATCAGGAGCGTAGACGCCTTCAGCATTGCGTTTGACGAAAATGAAGCCGTGCTCGTCGTGGTTGTAGGATTTCCACTGCACGTCCTTGCCGGCCTTGCGCAGCAATTCGTAATTGAGCCGAAAAACATCCTGGTGATGGTCGCGGTCTCGGCCCTGGATAAATATGGGCGTGGTGATGGCGTTAATGCGCTTCATGGCGACCGGCATATCCAGTTGAGTTCGCGCCTCGGCAGTCGCTTTGCGTTGCATCTCTTCCGTATTCACCTTCAAGGTTTCTGGTCCGCGGGGCGTGCCCGGGGCGGGCGGACGCTTGGCCAGGTAATCCATCGATGCCGGTTCGCTGGCGATGCCGGCGCGCAAGCCGTGATACTCGCTGGCAATCTTCATCAGCATTTCTCCCCCGTGGCTCAGGCCCAGGTAGCCCACCCGATTGGGGTCGATGTAGGGCAGCGTCTTCACGAACTTGATGATGGAGATGGCGTCTTCATATTCCAGGGGGCCGCGGCTAAAAATTTGCCGTCCTTCCTGCTTCCCCTCGATCAGCGGCTTGCCGTAAGTGTCTTCCACCTCCGCCCGGTAACGCATCCAGGCCACCGCGTATCCCGCTTTCAAGAACTGTTCCAGCGTCCAGCTGCCGTTTTGCGTCCACTCGCGAATCCAGCGCACACCCATACCGCCATTCATGTGCGCAAACAAGACGATGGGGAAGGGACCGTTGCCCGGAGGTTTGCGTAAGCCGATCGGAGCATAGAGGCCGTCCACGGTTTCCACGTAGATGATGTGCAGGGGGAACTCCGAGCCCTTCACCGGTTCCACGATTTCCGTGACCGGGCTCTTCACCGGTTCAGTGAAGAAGATATGGTCGGGATCGATGCTGGCGTTCCTGCCCTGCTGGGCAAAGGCGATGGCAGTAAGAAATGCCGTCGCCGCGAAAAGCAGAATCATTAAGCGCACGAAACCTCCCGGAAACCGCGGCAGTCGCGATCTGACTCCGATCATGCTGATCGCGATTCCCGCAGCGGCTAAAGCCACGAAGAACGGGCGGAATTTGCGGACGGCCAAAAGGCCGTTCCTTTCAAATCCACAGCCTGAATCGGGGCTTTCCTAAGCTTTCTTGCTCACCACCGCCTCGATGCTGGTGCCGAAGTCTTTGAGCATAACTATGGCGGCATTGCGCCCTGGGGCGCCGCTTACCGAACCGCCGGGATAGGTGCACGCGCCGGTCTGGTAGAGGCCCGGAATCGGCATGCGGTGCTGCGCCCATCCCGGCATGGGGCGCATGGGCCCGGTTTGCGCGGCATTCTGCGCTCCCCCGTGGGCGCTGCCATGCCAGAAATGGGGGTTCATGCGCTCGAAATCAATCGGGCTTTCGATAAACTCTGACAGGAACTTGTCGGGAGTCAGGCTGGGGCAGAAGCGCCGCAATTGCTTGAGATTGGCCTCCGCCACCTGCTTCTTGATCTCGTCCCAGTGCTGCGGACCTTGCTTGATGTCGTAGGGATACCAGGTCACCAGCTTCAGCGTGTGCATGCCGGCGGGAGCGCGGCTGGGATCGGCAACGGTGCAGCAGATGCAATGCATGGGTGGATCTTCCATGTTGACGTTGCCGCAGGCGTCATCGAAGGCCACCCGCAGAGCGCGTTCTGGAGAAACCAGCAAGCCGGTTTCGGCCGGCGAAATCGTGCCTCCTCCGTCCAGGGGGAATACCGGGGGCGCGCTGGTGGCGTAATGGCTGACGAACATGGTCTCTTCGCCTTGCCAGGTGTCCACACCGTCCAGGAAATCCTGCGGCCAGAGCTCACGCGGCGCCATATCCACCAGGTGCTTGATGTGCATGGTGGAGAGCACTGCCTTGTCGGCGCGGTAAGAACTGCCGTCATCACATTCCACGCCTGCACACCGCCCATTTTCAATAATGAAACGGCGCACCCATTTATTGGTGAGAATCACGCCCTTGTGATCTTCAATATAGTGGCCCAGGGCGTCGCTCAACTTTCCGGAGCCGCCTTTGGGCATGGGACGGCCCGAATGCTGCTGGCCAAAGGGAGAGTAAGCCACCCGCCCGGTCACCGGGGCGTCGGGCGCTTCCGAAGTGATGTGCGCCAGGAACACCATGAAGGCGCGCGAGTGCACGTCTTCAAAATTGGCGCGGATGATTTCCCAGGCCGACATGGCGAAACGCCGCTGCCACAGCTTGTTTCGCGGATGCTTGGCCAGGCGCTCCGGAAGGGAAGGTCCGAAGCCAATGGGTGTGAACGTCGCCTCTCGCAGTATGGGCGCGATGGAGTTGAACTCGTCGTACATCCGCCGATAAGCGGCGGCGTCCTTCTTGGAGAATTTGGCGAACTCCGCGATGGTGCGGTCCACGTCCCGCCATTGCGTCAAGTGGCTGCCGTCGAGGAATGCCATGTGAAAGATGGGATCAGGGTCAATGTATTCCAGCCCGTAATCGCGCAACGGAATCTCGTTATCGCGCAGCATGGGATTGGACTGGATGAAGTACTGGGCGGTGGAGCAGACATCGTCCTGAAAACCGCGCAGCGTCAGCTCCGCGGTCTTAACCCCGCCACCGATGGTGGGCCGGCCCTCCAACACCAGGCAGCGATAGCCGGCCTTGGCCAGATAGGCGGCGGTGACCAGGCTGTTGTGACCCGCCCCGGCCACTACGATATCGAAGCGCTCGCTGGGCGCCGACTGCTGGCCAATGGCGACAAGAGGTTTAAGGGCGAAAGGGGCAACCGCCGCTCCCTTGAGGAAACCGCGCCGTGTCATGTCGCTCATTGCGAACTCCCCGCGCGCTTGGATTCGACAGCCTCGCCGACCTGGGTTTGCAGCGACGGCGCCGAGTGGCAGGTGCTGCACACCGTTTTGGCGTGGTTCTTCTCGTGGCAGGAGATGCACACCCCCATGGTGGTCACGCTGGTCTTTTCGTACATGGCCGGCATCTCCTGCACCGGGCCGTGGCAGTTCTGGCATTTCAGCCCCGCCGCAAGATGAAAGCGGTGGCCCCATTTCACCCCCGGCAGCACCTTGTAGACGCGCGCCCAGGGAATCGCCTGGTGGGAGCGGTCAAACTCCGCCAACTTTTTTATCGCCGGCGAGTCGGTGGCCACCGACTGATGGCAGGTCATGCAGGTGCTGGTGGCGGGAAAAGTCATCAGCTGGCCCGGATCAGGATTGGTATGGCAAAATTGGCAGCCGATTTTCAGCGCCAGATGCGTCTTGTGGCTGTAGGGCAGGGGCTGCGTGGGCGCGGCCGGGTGCAGAGGGTTGTCCGGCACCAACTG
>DATGIY010000370.1:0-2923 GCA_035295475.1 Terriglobales bacterium | reverse complement strand
ACCCTCGGTTTTCGCGGCGAGGCTTTGCCCTCCATTGCTTCTGTCGCGCGCCTGCGACTGGAAACGCGGGCGGGCCAGGATCCCGCCGGCGCCGTTATCGAGATCAATGGCGGCAAACTGCTGCGGGTGGAAGAAGCCGGCCTGCCCGAGGGCACTTCCATCACCGTGCGCGACCTGTTCTTCAACGTGCCGGCGCGCAAGAAATTTCTGAAGGCGGAAAGCACGGAACTCTCTCACATCGCCTCGCTAGTCACCCACTACGCCCTGGCGCATCCGGACAAGCACTTCGAGCTGCATTCGCTGACCAACGCCATGCTGGTAGCGCCGCCGGTGGCCACCCACGCCGAGCGCGTCTACCAAGTTTTCGGTAAGGAAACACTGGACCAGCTGATCCCGATTGCCGCCGCGGTCCAATTGCAACGCATTGGCCTGCCTCAGCCTCCGCCCTGGGCCAGACGCGAACCGGAAGATGAAGGGAACGGCGCTGCCGCCAAGGAACCTGGCGAAATCCGCGTGCACGGCTTCGTTTCCAAGCCGGAAATCCAGAAGCTCAACCGCAACTCGATCTATATTTTTGTTAACCAGCGGCTCATTCGCGATCGCCTGGTGCAGCACGCGCTTACCGAGGCTTACCGCAATATCCTGCCGCCAACCGTCTATCCCGTCGTGCTGTTGTTCCTGGAGCTGCCCACGGCTGAAGTGGACGTAAATGTACATCCATCCAAAACCGAGGTGCGCTTTCGCCAGCAAAGCGTGGTGCACGATTTTGTGCGCGACTCGATCCGCGCGGCGCTGATGAAGGCGCGCCCAGCGCCGCAGTTCGCCACCGAAATTGCCGCCCGGCCCACGGCCACTCCCGCCCTATCCTCCGCGCGTCCCGCCATGGCGGGAAATGCCCCGGTTTCCGGCAACTGGCGCGAGTTGTACGCACCCTTGGCCGGCGATTTTGCCCTGCAAGCGCCGCCCGTACCTCCCGCGACAGAGCGCCTGCGGTTCGAGGGCGGCATCGCGGTAGAGGCTAACGCCGCCTTGCCCGCGGCCCGCTTTCCGCGGCAAACCTTCAGCGGAGCCGAAACCTGCGGCGACGTGTTACCCGAGCCCGAAGGGGACAATGAATCCAGCCTGGCTTCCCTGGCCACCCTCAAGCCCCTGGGACAGATTCGCAACTCGTTCATTCTGGCGATCAACGAAGAGGGGCTGTGGATCGTGGACCAGCACGTGGCCCACGAGCGGGTGCTGTTTGAAAAAATTCTGCGCCAGCGGGCGGCGGAGCGGGTCGAGAGTCAGCGTTTACTCATGCCCATGATCGTGGAGCTCACCCCGGGCCAGCAGGCGGTGTTTGCCGAAATCGCCGACGAACTGCGGCGCAACGGCTTCGACCTGGAGCCCTTCGGCTCGCGCACCATCGCGGTAAAGCTTTCGCCCGCCGGTGTGGAAGCGGCCCAGGTGGAGCGCATGCTGCACGAACTGCTCGACCAGTTTGCCAGCGAGGAGCAGGCGCTCAACCTGGAGAAGGTGCGCGGCCGCATCGCTGCTTCCATCGCTTGTCATGCCGCCATCAAAGTCAACATGCCGCTGGAGCAGAACAAGATGGAGTGGCTGCTGGCGGAACTGGCCAAAACCGAATGCCCCATGACCTGTCCCCACGGCCGGCCGGTGGTCCTAAGGTATTCTGTAAAGGACATTCAGCGCGCGTTTAAGCGAATCTGAATGCTGCTTTCATGACCGACCGCGAATTGCAGCAGATGAGACGGGAAAAATGGCGGCTGGCGGGTAATCCCGCGCGCACCCTTGAGTCTCTCTCCGAGTTCCTGGAGTCGGTGGGCTTCTGCCTGATGTACCCGCAAAAGCCGATGCCGCTGGCGCCAACCTTTATTGCTGCCTTCAGCGGCGAAGAGGAGCGGCTGCCCACCTGGCAGACCGCTTTTTCCGATCCGCGGGCCCGCGAAGCTACCGACCTGATGGTGCGCTTACTGCGGCAGCGAGCTGCCTACGAGGCGAACGTTTTTGGGGAAAACAATTTTCTGGTAGCAGCCTCGGTATTTCCCTATTTCTATGCCCTGGTGGGAGACCGCAGCCCGCGGCGTACTCCCAAGGCGGGGCCGCGTTCGGAATACAGCGACCTGGCCCGCGATGCCTTTGAGGTCGTCCGCGGCCATGGCCCGGTCTCGCGGCAGAAATTGCTGGAAATCCTGGGGGGCGGAGTTTCCGCCGCCGCGCTGGACCGCGCCCTGGGCGAGCTGTGGTCGAAACTGCGCATTACTCGCGTGGATTATGATCCCCGGGTGGGCGCCTCCTGGGACGCGCTTTACCGCTGGTCGCCGGAAGCGGTGCGCCAGGGAATTAATATGTCGGTGGCGGAAGGGCTTTCCGCGCTGATTTCCAAATACCTGGATTGCGTCATCGCCGCCGAGGCGCAGGAAGTGGAAGATTTTTTTGCCCATTTCGTGCCCCGTTCCAAGCTGAAAGACGCGCTTAACGCGCTTCTGTCCGCGCGCGAGCTGACGTTTGTGCACATCGGCCACCGCTCGCTGCTGCAGGTATCGCCGGCGCGGAGCGAACGGACGCAGGAAAGGGCGTAACCGCGGTTTCGACTTTCAAGTTTCCAGTTTCCTCGAACGGTCGGGACATTTGAAACTGGAAACTCGAAACTGGAAACTATAACCTTGAACCTTGAACCTTTCCGGCAATCCTAAGCTCACCATCGCCATTGACGGCCCGGCTGGCGCCGGCAAGAGCACCATTGCCGCCCGGCTGGCGCGGAAACTCGGCTACGTAAATCTGGAGAGCGGAGCCATGTATCGCGCCCTGGCGCTGAAGGCCATCCGCAACGACATTTCCTTCGACGACGAGCCTGCCCTGCTGGCGCTGGCCAAGGGCGCGCAAATTCGCCTGGAGCCCACCCGCGAAGGCAACCGCGTGT
>DATGIY010000369.1:0-2401 GCA_035295475.1 Terriglobales bacterium | reverse complement strand
CCGGCAAAGGGGAGCGTGCCCGTGCCCATCAGATACAGCACTACTCCCAGAGAAAACAAATCACTACGAGCATCCAGCTCTTTGCCCAGCGCTTGCTCCGGCGACATGTAACTGACGGTGCCCAGGGTCAGGCCGCGACTGGTGGCTTCCTGCTGGGAAACCGGCACCGCCAGCGTGGGTGCATTCACGGCTTGCACGATGCGCCGCTCCAGCGTGGGTTTAGCCAGGCCAAAATCGAGCAGTTTGACTGGTCCCCGCGGCGTAAGGAAGATGTTTCCCGGCTTCACATCACGATGCAGAATGCATTTGATATGCGCCGCGTCGAGCGCCTCGGCGATCTGAATACCACAATCCACGACCTGCTCGAGAGGCAAGGGCGCGCCTTTGACGACTTCTCCCAGAGTCTTGCCTTCCAGCAGTTCCATGGCAATGAACGTCTGGCTTTCCGCTTCCCCGATCTCATAGATGGTACAGATATTGGGATGATTCAGGGCGGAGGCGGCGCGCGCCTCCCAGCGAAAGCGGTCCAGAGCTTGCGCATCATTGGAAAGATCCTCGGGAAGGAACTTCAGCGCAACATGGCGTCCCAGGGCGAGATCTTCGGCTTCATATACCACGCCCATTCCGCCGCCTCCCAGCTTGCGCAGCAGCCGGTAATGGGAGATGGTCTGTCCGATGTTGACGGTGGGAGACGACATTGTTCGGAAACCAGATGTTCCGGACCAACTTTGGCGCGGTTACGGGGGCTGAGTTTACTGCCAGACGTAGTAAAAACCAACCTGTGTTTTCAGCAGCTTGAAGCGGTCCGGCAAAAGATTTGAAAGATCGCCAAACAACAAGTCGAACAGCGTACGTCGTTCCTTTTCGGGACGCACCAGTTCGGGCTCCCCTTTAATGCCTACCGACTTTGCCGTATCCTGCACGGCGGCGCGGAAGTCGCCAATCTGGTCAATAAGATGGAGGGGTAAAGCCTGATCTCCCGTCCAGACCCGGCCATCCGCGATTGCCTGGATATCCTGCACCTTCAGGTGGCGTCCATTCGCCACAGCCTGGATGAACTGGCCATGCATATTGTCCAGTAATCCCTGGAAGTAGGCTCGCTCCTCCGGGGTCATGGGACGGGCAGGGGAACCGGCATCTTTCAGCTTGCCGGCCTTCATGGTCACGTCCTGGAGCTTGGCCCAGTGCATCAAGTCGCCGTAGTTTACCCACTCGGCAATCACGCCAATACTGCCCACAATACTGCCCTTGTCGGCAAAAATTTTATTGCAGGCGGAGGCCACAAAATAACCGCCACTGGCGCCAACCGTCTCCACCGAAGCCACCACTTTTTTGTGTTTCTCTTGCTCGATGCGGCGCACTTCCTGGTAAATCTCTTCCGTGGCAGCCACGCCGCCACCCGGAGTGTTGATGTGCAGGATGATGGCCTTGATGGAATCGTCATCGCCAAACTGCTTGAGCTGACGCACTACGATTTCGGGAGTGACGATCAGTCCCTCCAGGTCCACAATACCGATCTTTTCTCCGCCGCCAAAAACGGAGCCCGTCCGCTCGCCAGGCTGGAGGGTTATAAAAAGCAAGGCGAAAATCGCCAGCAGGAAGAGGAAGAACGAGCCGCCCCCAATCAGAATCCAGAGCAGCACATGCGATCGCCGCTGGGGTTGGGCTTCATCTGGCATAGGAAGGCGTAGTTTAACACCAGTTGTCGGTTGTCAGTGCCAAATGCCGAGTGCGCATCTCGGTTGCCGAATGCTGAGTGCTGATGGTTGAGGCGGCTGTTACACAATCACCCGCAGCGCCCGCGGAAGCAGGCTCACCTCCAGCGGCGTGTAGCCCGCCAGTTCGCCATCCGCGTGCACCGCCAGCGGAGGCTCGCTTTCGATGCGCACATGCTCCGCGCGGAAGTACTCTACTTCCGGCACGCCAATGTGAGTTCCGCGATATACCTTGGGAAACAGACGCAGCAAGCGCAGCTTTCCGGTCTCGCGGACAAAACAGACTTCCAATTGGGCGTCGTTGAGTTCGGCGCGAGGCGCGATGCGCATGCCGTGTCCGTACCAGGGCGCATTCGCGATCGCCACCAGAATGCCTGGCTCGGAGAGGACCCGGCTATTGCCGCCCTGTGCCGTAGCTACGACGCGGATGGACTGCGCTCGAAAGGCAATAAGAGCTGGAATGGCCACCAGGAAATAGCCGCCATGCGCTCGCAACCATCCGGGCAATCGATTGGCGCGTCGCGCCACCGCGGCGTCTACCCCTATTCCGGCGGCGCAGCAGAAGTAGATCGTTTGCTGTGCTGCGGACCCGCTCGCGCCGGCGAACTGCATGACGCCCACATCGATCTCCCTGATGTTGTCCCCGCCTTGCACAAACTTATGCCAGGCGCGTAGCGCCGCTTGCC
>DATGIY010000368.1:0-2203 GCA_035295475.1 Terriglobales bacterium | reverse complement strand
AGCTCTACAGCCATTGTCCCGCCACCTTCTTCCAAAGCTTTACCTGGAACCGGCATGCCGCCCGGCTTTTTGGCGCCCGGGAAGAACCCTATGTAGTGCTGGCGGAGAGCGACAGCGGGTTGGCGCTGATCCCCGGGGCGGTTACGGATCACGGTTTTACTCTGCTGGGGGAAGCTCTGTTCGACTATCGCGACGTGCTTACCCAGGGAGATCCCGGCGTGCTGTGGCTAGCCTGGCAGGAGGTCGCGGCGCTCAAGTTGCCGATTTTTTTCACCGGCTTGCGGGGGCAGGAGCGCCGGTGCGCCTGGGAGATTTTTGCCCCGCAGCCGTTTGTCAGCGCTCCCTGCGTACAGCTGGGGGAAACCTCGGCCGCCGAATTAAGCGCCGCCCACACCCGCATTGCCAGCCGCTGGCGCAAGATCCTGCGCCAGGGCGTGGAATTCCACCACGCCGGGAAGCCGGATGCGGAGCTGCTTCGCCGCATTTACCAGCTGAAGGGCGCCCAGCTGCCCGCCAACCTGTTTCGCGACCCCGCCCGCATTAATTTTCTGCTGGAAGTCGCGGCCCACGGACCCGCGGCCTGTGATGTATACACGCTGACGCAGGGCGCGACACTGGTAGCCGCTCTGGTTACTTTCAGGGATGGAGAAACCCGCCGCTTCTACACTACCTACTACGATCACTCTTGGGCGCACTTCTCTCCCGGCATGGTTTTGCTCTACGAGGTGACCCGGCAGAGCCTGGAAGAAGGATTGAGTTGCGATTACATGACCGGCGAGCAGCCCCATAAAGAGCGTCTGGCCACATCGCGGGTGCCGTTGTACCGCGTGGAGTGCGCGCCGGAGGTATGGGGACGCGTGGCCGGGCAAGAGCAGCCGGTGCCGGAGCTGGCGGCCTAAAAAATAGTTTCAAGTTTCCAGTTTCAAGTTTCGTTAAAGCGGCTTCTGAAACTCGAAACTTGAAATCTTCCCTACAGTCTCTTCAAGAATGCCTTCGCCTCTTCCACGCGAGGAAACAGCTTCTCTTCCGCCTGAAACTCTGCAGAATGGACGCAGCGGCGGCTGCCGCGCAGTTTGACCGGATGCTTCAAGTGCAGCATTTCGTGATAAAGGATGTACTCCAAGACATAGCGTGGCACAGCGGGGTGATCGAAAATCCGGCTGATGACGATGGTGTTGTGCGCGGGATCGTAATGCCCCAGGCTGTTGCGGGCGCGCTGCTGGCTCCAGGTCAGTAGCGGACGCGCCAATAGTCCGTAGAAGAAGCGGCGGTTGAGGTCTTCGAAGATTTCCTCCAGATGATAAATGTGGCCGCGCGGGGTCTGGAATTTTTTCCAGCCGCGCAGTTGTCGGACCTGGTTGGCCTTATGGGCAATTTCATGGCTGGAGATGTAGCGGCGGTAGCGGGTGGCGTGCGAGGCCTCAATGGGCCTGCGGTACATTTTGGCCAGCAGGATGTGGGCGATGGCGCGCAGCACCGCTTCGGGCGCCCCCTCCAGCAGATCCGAAAGGCGCACCAGCAGCCTGCCCTGGCGCAGCCGGATGGTGTTGTTAACGTTGGCGAAAGCAAAAAACTCCACTTCCAACTCCGGCATGGGGGCGCGCGGGCGCAGCTCGAGATAGCTTTCTTCAAATATGGGTAGGAGTTTTTCCTGCACGCTGGGCTTAGGGTAGCACGGAACGATACGACAACCGCTAGTTAGTAGTTGGTGGCCGACGGCCGCCTGCGGTGCCGCTAGCGGCGGCTCTTCTTGCGCGTTTTGGCCGCTTCTTCCTGCTCCTGCTGCAGCTGGCGGTGCTCGGAGGTGCCGTCGCTGACCGCCTCGATGGCGCTGGTCAGAACAAAGCCGTAAGTTTTCATCTCGTCGGGCGACGCGGTCTGCCGCAACTGGTCAAGTTTGACTTTGAATTCGCCATCGCCGGCGAGCACGATTTTCATGGGCTTGCGTAAATCCTCTTTCTGATCCGTGTACATGTCGAGGTTGTCGCCTAGTTCGTCGTAAATAGCGAGAAAATCCTGCAGGGAATCATGAATGGTTGCGGTGCGGTCCGCGGCACTCAACTTGGCATTGCTGCGCGCGGCGAGCGCGGTATCCAGGCGCTCTCGGGCAAAGCGGACGATCAGCGGCAAGCGCTTCTCCGGCTCCTGATTCGTGTCGCGCAGTTCGTCAACTTCCTTTTGGTTGAGCGGGTCGCGCTGGCTG
>DATGIY010000367.1:0-16720 GCA_035295475.1 Terriglobales bacterium | reverse complement strand
GGGGGAGCAATGGGATACCGGCCAGAAGGATGATCAGACGGCGACAAATCTCTCCTGAGATTTGTCGCCAAACGGGGAGGCCCAAATTTCCCTTATACCCTTCCCGTTAACGGGGGTTCCTCGGGGAAGTGGGGATTCGCTGGCCGCCGGGGAGGGAGTTGCCCTCCCCGGCGGCAACCGGTTTTGCCTCCCTCTCGTCGACGTTGGCTGCCGGTCCGGTTGTCGGCTGGTCGTTGCGGCGGAGTGAGCCAGGGTGGAAAGGTCAATCGCGCTAGGCCCCGCGCTCTGCCCGGCAGAACTTTTTTGCTGAGGCGCGCAACTTTTCCGAAATTCACGTGTCTAAGCAGTTGAATCCACCATTGGGCCGGCGTTGGACCCCCACTCCAAAAGACACCACAAGTTCAATTAGCCACATCTGAATCCGATCTCGATGGAGGCCTACCTTGTTGTCTTTTCGCAATCGGCTCAATTGCTTGGATGAAGTCTCCGAACGCTTCCTGCGCCTGCTCGCAGCACTGGGCGGATACTGCACGGCCTTGCAGGGACAAGAACTGATCGCCAGATCAGACGGCCAAGCCCGCGCCCGGCTAAAGGCGCTGGAGCGGCTTGGGTTCCTGCGGCGGATCACGAAGTATCCGGTCGTCTTCCAGGTCACCAAGTCCACCACTCGCCTGCTGGGGCACGATTCCAGCAGCCGCAGCGGCCATACACTCTCGATCGTTCAAGCACGGCTGTTGGGAGTGCATTTCTACCTGGAAGCCCGGGCCTGGCCAGCGGAGTTTGTGCTGGATCACGACAAAAAGATTGCGGTTTTCACCGATCTCGCGGGCTGCCCGTTGAGCATCTTGCCGCAGCGCGGCGGCAAGCCCTACCTGCGGGAGCACTTCCTGCTTTGGCTCCACGATGGCTGGCTGGCATTCGCCATGATTGATCAACCGCAGCCCGGAGCGCTGGCACAGCTGAAGGTATACATTCGTCAGTTCCTGCCCTTGCTGCGCCGCCTCCGCGGCGAGCCTTACCTTCTGGTCGTGACTGCCGATAAGGCTCGCTGTCACCTTTACGAAAAGCTCCTCAAACGCCACCGGGCTATCCACAAACTTGGCTTGGGCGAGCTGAGCCGCCAGATCAAACCACTCGCCGTAAAGCCGCCCGTGCCGTCCATAGCCGAACTTACCTGGCCGAGGGCTGAGAACCACGATTGGACACCTGAACCTAGCCAAGATTCCCTGACCCACCGCTACGGCCACAAGTACGAGAGACCCATCGGCGAACTCATCGAGGACTGAACCGGGGCCGGGCGGCTGCCCGCCTCTGTCGCTGAGCCACAAAGCTGACACAAACAGCCGCAGCGGCGGGCCGCTAGGCCCGCCGCTGCCGGACGCACTAACCAAGAGAGCCGCAGGGCGGAGTCCATTCCCTTGACCCATTCTCCCTTACCCAGTCTGTTTATCCGTTTCCCATTTCCCCGAACCCACTCGATTTCTGAAAAAACAGGAGCCTTCGATGCAGAATTCGAGTTCTCTAGCTTCGACGACGCATGCTTCCCCTGTGACTGCAGGAGGCACTGGCTCGTCGGAATGGCTAACGGCGGCAGAGGCCGCCCAATATCTGAAGGTAAAGGTTCGGACCCTTCTCCTCTGGGTCCGCCAGGGCAAAGTACAAGGCCACGCACTCTCCGGCCTCCAGCGGCATGTTTGGCGTTTCCGCCGCGAAGAACTGGATGCCGCCTTCTTCCGACCCGCGTCGCAACCTGTGGTAAATTCAGCCTTGTCATCCGTGCGCTCTGCCGAAAAGGAGGCGGCATGGTGAAAAGAGCGCAGAGACACACAGTAGGCTGTGTCCGGTTCGACAAACGGCGCAAAACGTGGAATTACCTCTGGTATGAAGACGGGAAGCGCCGTTCGAAGGTGATCGGAACTAAACCGGAGTATCCGACCAAAGCGTCGGCTTGGAACGCAGCCGAAATTTGGAAGAAAGAGACTCATCCGAAAGCGGTACATGGCCTCACGGTTCAGGAAATCGTGGACCATTACCGGGAAGAAAAGATGCCGAGACGTGCAGATACGCGACGATCCTACGAGGTCTGGTTGAACAATCACGTTCTGCCCACGTGGGGTGATCGTTCACTGAATGATGTTCAGGCGCGTCCAGTGGAGCTATGGCTACGCGCTCTCGCGCTGGCGCCCAAGAGCAAGGCGCACATCCGCGGAGTGCTGAGCCTGCTCTGGGATTACGCGATGTGGCGGGGAGACGTTCCTGTCCAGCGGAATCCGATGGAGCTGGTTACGATCCGGAGCGCGACGAAGCGCAAGCGACCACCGCGCAGCCTGAACGTAGAAGAGTTCCGAGCATTTGCGGAGAATCTTGCAGAACCCTTTCGCACCATGGCTTCATTGTGCGTGTGTCTGGGCCTGCGCATCAGTGAGTGTCTGGCCTTGCGTTGGTCCGACGTGGATTGGCTCAATGGCAAGCTTCGCGTCGAGAGGGGCATCGTCTGCCAGCAGGTGGATGACGTGAAGACCACCGAATCGCGGCGTCAAATGCCCATCGATTCTTGTCTACTGGAACGGCTCAAGGCATGGAAGCAAACGACCCAGTTCTCGAACCCGGAGGATTGGATCTTTGCCTCTCCCGTGCAGCTTGGTCGCCTGCCGTGGTCTTACGACCAGGTCTGGCGCATGTACCAGAAGGCCGCGACCACGGCCGGTATCGGTAGGCTGGGAACGCATAGCTTGCGGCACACGTACCGGTCATGGCTGGATTCCGTCGGCACACCTGTCGGCGTGCAGCAAAGGCTCATGCGGCACGCTGACATCCGTACCACGATGAATGTGTACAGCGATGTGGCGACGGATGAGATGATGGAAGCCCACCACAAGATCGTTGGTTTGGCTCTAAACGGAGCGCACACAGAGCGCAGGCCGACCTAAACCATTGAAAAGTGGTGAGCGCGGAAGGAATCGAACCTTCAACCTACTGATTAAGAGTCAGTTGCTCTGCCAATTGAGCTACGCGCCCTTGCCGGATATGGCCAAGATGAGGGCGGGCGCAGACTTTCGCCAGCCCCGGTTTGAGTATAACAGCCAAGCCACTGCCCGGTGAAGGACAGCTCTCCGCAAGCGCGCTCCTGCGGTGAGCATCGCGACGCCGTCGTCCGTGAGCCAGCCCGCTTAAATCGCTTGATGGCGAATATGTCCCTCAACGCACACCCGACACCGCTCAGCTGCATGCTTGCGCCCGAGTTTTTGTTATCCTCGAAGGTTACGACCCCCGACCGTAAACACACGGAGATTGCCATGATTCGTGTTCATCTTCGGCAAACAGCAGTGGCGGTCGTGCTGCTGGCAGGTTGTACCGCGCTGGCCGCGGCGCAGGCGCTCACCCAACAGCAGATCGAGCATCGCATCGACGCCCTGCTGCGGCAAATGACCCCGCAAGAGAAGGTCGGGCAACTGGTGCAGTACAACGGCGACACGCCGGAAGCTGCCACTCAAGCCAAGGCTGGCCAGGTGGGGTCACTGCTGAACGTCTACGGCGCCGACAGGATCAACGAATTGCAGCGGGCGGCGGAACAATCGCGGCTCAAGATCCCGCTGATCTTCGGCTACGACGTGATTCATGGCTATCGCACCATCTTCCCGGTTCCGCTGGGAGGCGCGGCCAGTTGGGACCCGCAGTTGATTGAGCAATCGGAGCGCGTAGCGGCCAAGGAGGCAACGGCTGCGGGCGTGAAGTGGACCTTCGCTCCCATGGTGGACATCGCCCGCGATCCGCGCTGGGGCCGCATTGTGGAAGGCGCGGGCGAGGATCCTTACCTGGGATCGGTGGTGGCCGCCGCCCGCGTGCGCGGATTCCAGGGCAACGACATGGCCGACCCGCAGAGCCTGGTCGCCTGCGCCAAGCATTTTGTCGGCTATGGTGCGGCGGAGGGCGGACGTGATTACAACACCGCCGACATGTCGGAACAGACGCTGCGCGAAATCTACCTGCCTCCCTTCCATGCCGCCGTCAAAGCCGGGGTAGGCACCTTGATGTCCGCGTTCGAAGACCTGAACGGAGTGCCAACCAGTGGCAATCCCCACACTTTGACCGAGATCTTGCGTAAGGAATGGCACTTCGATGGATTTGTGGTCAGCGACTACGATTCCATTCACGAACTGGTGCCGCACGGCTTTGCCGCTGACGACGAGCAGGCTGCGCTGGAGGCGCTCACCGCCGGCGTAGAGATGGACATGGCGGATGGAGTCTACGCCAAGTGGCTTCCGCAACTGGTCAAGTCAGGCAAGCTGCCCATGAGCGTATTGGACGAGGCGGTGCGGCGCGTGCTGCGCGTGAAATTCCGCGCCGGGCTTTTTCAGCATCCTTACTACACCAATGCGGAAAGGGAGCGAACGGAAATTCTCACTCCCCAAAATCGGGAGGTAGCGCGGCGTCTGGGAGCGGAGTCACTAGTTCTACTGAAGAACCAGAACGACATACTTCCGCTGCCCAGGAGCGGGAAGAAAATCGCGGTCATCGGCCCTCTGGCTGACGATCAGGCCAATCAGCTGGGTTCCTGGGTCGGGCGCGGCCAGGCGGCCGATGTGATCACTCCTTTGCAAGGGATCGAAGCCAAGGTGCCGCAAGGAACGGTGCTGCATGCCCGCGGCGTAGATATTTCTTCCCTGGATAAACAGGAGATCTCGGGTGCGACAGGAGCGGCGCCAGCCCCGGTGGGAGCGACGGGCGCGGCCGCCACTCAGCATGAGGCGGGACCCGCGACTATCGAAGGCGCCGTACGTGTGGCGCAACAGGCGGACGCTGTGGTCCTCTTCCTGGGCGAACCCGGTGGCATGAGCGGCGAGGCCAGCTCGCGCGCGTTTCTGAATCTTCCCGGGCAGCAGGAGCAACTGCTGGAGTCGATTGAAGCCACGGGCAAGCCAGTCGTATTGGTGCTGGAGAGCGGGCGTCCCCTCGACATCCGCTGGGCGGCGGAACATGTGCCCGCGATCGTTCAGGCCTGGTATCCGGGAACCGAAGCGGGAAATGCCATTGCCGACGTGCTTTTCGGCGATGTCGATCCCAGCGGCCGCCTGCCTTTAAGCTGGCCGCGCAGCGTAGGACAGATTCCCGTTTACTACGACCACAAGAACACCGGCCGGCCGAGCTCCAATGATCGCTGGCACACAGGCTACCTGGATGAGAGCAAGGAGCCGCTGTTCCCCTTCGGCTACGGGCTGAGCTACAGCACCTTCCGCTACAGCAATCTGCGGGTGCTGACGCCCCAGATAACGCCCGCGGGGATGCTGCGCGTAAGCGCGGAAGTGCAGAACACAGGCCGGCAGACGGCTACCGAGGTGGTTCAGTTCTACATCCACGAGCGCGTGGGCCCCACCTCGCGTCCCGTGCGCGAGCTGAAAGGCTTCGAGCGAATTACTCTGCGCCCCGGCGAAAACAGGACGGTGGAATTCAGCAAGAGCGCGCAAGTGCTCGGCTCCTATGATCCGCAAATGCATTTCGTGGTGCCCAGCGGCACATACGACGTCTGGGTGGCGCCCAATGCCGCCGCAGCCGGTGTAACGGGAACTGTGCAGGTAGCTCCCAAGTAGCGAGGACGCCGGCTCCACGCTCGCGATAGTGCCGCAACCCGCATAAGAGCCGCACAAGGCGCCCAGCAGATTGGTTCGCACTACATGCTCGTGCTCTTCCAGGGGCATGACATCGAATTCGCCATAGGTCGCCACGCCGCTGCTTGAGCAGTTCTTGTGCCGCGCGGCCAGCCACACGCAATCTGCTAAAATTACTTGAGCCGCTTAGCGGGTCTCCCCGGTTACGTCTCGACGTGGGGCTATAGCTCAGCTGGGAGAGCGCATCGTTCGCAACGATGAGGTCGTCGGTTCGATCCCGACTAGCTCCACCATTTCCAACTACTTAGAACGCGTCAACTGAATAACCACTAACCTGAGTCGAAAAACGGTTCGGTGTCATAGTCTTCCCAGCGGCGGAGAACCCCTTTTCCTTGCCCTTATAATGGCTTGGTGAGTTCATTCACAGTTCATAAAGTGGCGGAGGCGGACTTCCCTACCCGCTGGGGACATTTCCGTATTCTCGGGTTTGAAGGCGAATCCGGCTCAGGCCAACGGCTGCAGCACGAAGATGCGGTGGCGCTGGTCATGGGCGATCTCTCCACGAGCCCGCCCCTGGTGCGTATCCATTCCCAGTGCCTCACAGGCGACGTTTTCGGCTCGCTACGCTGCGATTGCCGCCAGCAACTGGAGATGGCGCTGGCCATGATCGCCCAGGCGGGTGCGGGGGTGCTCATCTACGAGCAGCAGGAAGGACGCGGCATCGGGCTGATGGCCAAGCTGCGCGCTTACGAGCTGCAGGATTCCGGACTGGATACCGTGGAGGCCAACGAGAAGCTGGGCTTCAAGGCGGATCATCGCGAATTTGCCCTGCCCGCGGAAATTCTCAAGCAGCTTGGCCTGCGTCAGGTGCGGCTCCTCTCCAATAATCCTGACAAGGTTGCGGCCCTCGAAAGTGCGGGCATCAAAGTAACCGAGCGCGTGCCCTGTGAAGTGGAGCCCAGTTCCCACGCCGCAAATTACCTCAAAACCAAGAAGGAAAAGCTGGGCCACCTGTTCAGCTCGCGATAAAGATCTTCAACGCTGCGTTCGCAGAGCCTGAAAGCGGAAACTCGAATTGGAAAACTGCCTCTTATGGCGCGGGTGCCCCGCCCGCGTTCGTTTCGGGTTTGCCTATTGATCCGCGTTCATCCGCGTTGATCGGCGGCGATGAAGTTCCAAGGCATTCAGCGTCTTCGACGTGTCGGCGATCCGAGAGCGTTCAGCGTCTTTTCCAGTTCCTTGCGGTTGCGCACGGGAAGCGTCTCCAGCGCCGCCCGTGCCAGAGCTACGTAAATTCGCCGGACAGCAGGAAGCTTTCCCAACTTCTCGAGATGGCGCCGCACCGTGGCCACGTCGCCGCGCACCAGCGGACCGCTGAAAGCGTCGGCTGGGCCCAGGCTGCCGTAATTCCGTAGTGTCTGCTGCAAAATCGGCAGCATTCGCTTGTGGGCCGCCAGCCTTGAGCGCACCCCCGCGGCCATCGCCACCTGCTCGGCCGCCGCCAGCAGCGCGATCAGCAGGGGCGAAGCGAATGCGCCCCAGGCGTGGTAAAGGGCCTTATCTTCCCGGCGCACGGAGAAGGCTTCTCCTTCCAGGTCCCGCACCAGGCGCCGGGCCATGCGTACGGCGGCAGGATCGCCCTCGATAGCAAAAGGAACTCCCTTCAGGGCAGGGTGTGAACGCCGCACAAAGGTCATCAGAGGATGCGCGGAGGCCACGGCTGCTCCCCGCCGGCGCAAGGGCTGCAACTCGTCGCTGGTCAGGGCCCCGCTCGGATGAAGGGCCACTTTCCCCCGCCAATCAGCCGCGGTAGCCAGTTCGCGCGCGCAGGCGCCGATGCTGGAGTCAGGCACGCAGATCCACACCACGTCCGCGGTTAGACGAGCGTCCACCAGGGTTACGGCCTGGCAGCCTGCCTGGGATGCGATGCGCTTAGCCCGCCTACGAGAAGCGCCAACCCGGCATAGGATTTCATCAATTTCATATCCTGCCTGGTGCAGTGCCAAGGCGAGCGCGCTCCCCAGATTTCCCGCGCCCACAATCGCAATTCGCGGTTTGGCTGCCATTCCGGCGCAGAATACCAGAACATCCAGGGGAACAGATTCCGCGAAACCAGCGTATTCTTAGCAGAATCGGGAGCCCTGCGGGTCCGCTTGGATATCGCCCCGTTCCCGATCGCCGAGGCTTATGCCCACTATCGCCACGCCCGATTTGCCTGCCCTGCTGCTGGCGACCAGCTTTGCCGCTGGTCTCAACGTTTATGCTACCGTCGCCACCTTGGGCCTGCTGGCGCGATATCAGGTCGTTGCACTGCCACCGGCGCTCCACCCAGTGGCCACCTGGTATGTGATTGGCGCGTCTCTGGCGCTTTTCCTGGTCGAATTTTTCGCCGATAAGATTCCCGCCTTCGATCTGGTGTGGAACGCGCTGCACACGTTTGTACGCATCCCGATCGCCGCGCTTATTGCCTGGGGAGCCACGGCGCAGCTCTCGCCCGGCATGCAGGCGCTGGCGGCCGTCCTGGGCGCCGGCATTGCCTTGGCGGCACACGGAGGTAAGATGGCGGCGCGCCTGGCCGTCACCCCCTCCCCCGAGCCCCTTTCCAACATAGGTTTGAGCCTGGGCGAAGACGCGTTATCGGTGTTTCTGACCTGGTTCGCCACCCAGCATCCTTACATTGCTGCAGCAATCGTGGGGCTGGCACTGCTTCTGGTGGTGCTGATGATCCGCCTGGTGGTACGCGCTCTGCGCGGGTTGTTTCGCGGAGCCGAACGGCAAGTCAGCACAGCCTGACTATCAAAACCTCATTACTCGGGTCCCTCCGAGGGGCAGTTTTTCTCAACACCCCAGTTGCCCATTGATTTGTACCGACTGTGCAAGCATTTGAACTTCGCCCCAAAAGGCGGCGCCAACGACTCCCGGCCCAGGGTCACAGTGGCCGGTAAGCAGCTTAATTTCCATGCATTTATAAATCCCATTTCATGGACAGCTTATAGGTCAGTCTGGCACGGCGCGTGCTCTATGCATGGCGTCCGTTTCCTCGCTCTGAGTTGCTCGCTGGGTGCGAGGGGCGCATGGAAAGAGCTGGAACCCAAGCTAGAATGCGCGCTTCACTTCCAGATTCGCGCCGCGCTGCGATGTAACCGCATCCCAACTCGACGCTCCCAACCGGGCCAACCAGCCCGGTTTTTTTTTGTTTTTGTTTAGTGCCCGAGTTTAGACAATAAGTCCTGGGGATGGACCGGCTTGGCGAGAATTTCGAACTCGTGACCCTGGGCCCGCGCGGTTTCCAGCAGATCGGCGGTCGCAGCCTGACCCGAGAACAATAGGATCTTGCAGCCGGGCACGGATTGGCGCACCTGGATGGCCACATCGATGCCCGTGATCGTCTCATCCTTGAAAATCACGTCGCTGATGAGCAAGTCGGGGCGCATCTGGCGAGCCCGATTGATGGCGTCTTCCCCGGTGTAGATGGGCAAAGCATCAAATCCGTTCTGGTTGAGGATGATAGAGAGAGTGTCGGCAATTACGTGTTCGTCATCCACGACCAGGACTCTCGGTTTGCCATTGCTCATTCTGGGAGCTTCCTCGACTTCTTCCGAAACCTGAATTATATCGAGACTGTGCCTGCCTCGTCGTGCCAGCCAGGGCAAAACGACGGTATCGCCCGGTAAGATGCAGCTGGAATGAGTCTTGTTGGATTATTTGCTCCCTGGTCCAATCGGCCGCAGCTAGCCCCAAGAAGTCTCCGCCACCCCTGATTTTCAGTGCCAAAGGTCGCTAAAGGCACTTCCAGCTCCATTACCTCCGTAATGATGCGATGAGAGGGCATCGGCTTTACCCTTTAGACCACAAGTAAATTAAGGGGAGCCCATCTATCCGCGCGCCGGACGCAGCCTCGGAAAGCCGTATGCCCGCCGCAACGGCGTTTGTTCACAGCCTGAACATCCTGGTGAAATACGTGCGCCTGTACGGCTACAAGCACAAGCGCACCGAAGAACAGTTCCGCACCACCTGGCAGGAACTGCAGGCGGCGCTGCCCACCGGAAAAAAAACCGGCCTGCTGCTGGGCGTTTCCGGCCAGCAATTGCTGCTGGATGGAGTTCCCTTGGAAACGGGTCAGGCGGAGCGAAGTTTTGCCAAACTGCTTTCCGCCGCCGGTCTGGCCAGCCTGCAATTCTCTCCTTCCGTCACCAAGAGCGATTTTTCCCGCCTGGTGCGCGGTTTCGCGTTAAGCGGTTCGAAAGCCCAGCTGCTGGCCGACCAGATCAAAGCGGCGGTTGGGGACGGTGAGAAGGCTACCATCAAGGTCAACGAGATTCGCTTTGTCGCTCACGACCCTGCCACCGGCGATGTGCCGCTGGCGGCGCAATTAGCGGCACAAACTTTAGGTCCCGAGTTTCGCGAATGGCTGAGCGATCCGCAAAAGCTGCTGCAACTCATCGCCGCCGCTGAGGGAGCGAAGCGCGGCGCCAGCACGGGTCCAGGTCAAGTGATCACGGTCGTAGCCCAGCGCGGAGGGCAGGCGGCGGCACCGGCACTCGGCGCGATGCAGGAGTCGGAGGTAGTAGAAGCTATCCGGCTGCTCACTCGCCTGGGTAAAGCCAGCGATGCTACCGGTCCTACCGATGCCGCCAAGACCCGCAAGCGTCTGGCAGAAGAAGTGGAACAGGCTAAGCCGGAGGCGGCGGCCATACTGCGCCAGGCGCTGCAAAGACTGGCTTCGCGTCTGCCGCAGAGCGCCGCCAGCGACAGCCCGCTGTTGATGAAAGCGGCGGAACATCTGGCCATCCGCTTCGCCCTGGAACGATACGAGCGCGGCGAAGTGCGCGTGAATGCCGTACACGAAATGCTGGAACGGATGAGCCGGGAAATGGACAGCTTGCGGCGTGTACTGAAGGTACACGAGGAAAAAATGAGCCGCGCCGGCATTCTGGTGGAGTCGCACGCCGACATCCTGGACCGGCAGTTCTGGGCTGAGGTGCCGGAATCCGGCAAGCGCAGCGTTTTGCTTTCCGCCGACGCGCCCTGTGTTCCCCCGCGCAATGTGCGCTCCTTTGTGGAACAACTGCTGCAGAGCGGCGACCACGAAAGCGCGGCCGCTATTTTGCGCAATTATTGCGACTGCATCGCCAGCGCCGATCCGGAGTCGCGGCGCAAAACGGCCACGGGACTGGCGCAATTGGCCGATCTCTATGTGACCTCGGAAGGCGGCCTGCTGCGGCATGCCCTCCAGCAGACATCGGACCAGCTGGCGGCGGAATCGATACTCGACTTGCAAGGTTTGCTGAGCGCGGCCTTTGTTCGCATCAGCCAGGAAGCCGGCAATCGCCGCGATTATGCCGCGGTGCAGGAAGTACTGGCGTCCATGAAGCGCATTGAGCAGCAGCGGCCGGTGTTGGCGCAGGACTTACGTCCCCGCGTAGGCGTGGATAACCGCCTGCCGGAATTCATCGAGGAGGCTTTGCACCTCCCGCAAATTCCCGCCGACCTGGTGGAGATGCTGAAGACGATTCCCCAGCCGGCCACGGAACAGATTGCGGAGCGCTTTGCCCGTTGCCATCGCCGCGAAGAATGCGATCGGCTGATGGAATTAATGGAGCGCATGGGCGGAGATGGCGCCCGGCACTTGCGGGAACTGTTGCGGCTGGCGCCGGTACGCCAGGCCGCGGGCAGCGTCGGGCTGCTCAGCCGCGTGAATCCTATGGCAGTACTTGAGCTGCTGCCCAGCCGTCTGCCGGAGTGGAACCGCTTTTATCATGACGTGGTGGTGCGACAGATCGCCGCCAGCAATGCCCCGGAACGCGGCCAACTGCTGTTCGAAATGCTGGACGTGCTGGACCACGCGGTGCTGCCGCAGGCGATCGACGAAATCGGATTCAGCGGCGACCGCGCGCTGACCAGCGGATTGATCGTGCTGGCCGACGAAGGAGCCGCCGAAGCGCGCTCGCCCTTCCTGCGCCTGAAAGTAGTGGAAGCGCTGGGCCGCCTGCGCGATGCCGCCGCCATTCCCGTGCTGCGTGGCATGGTGGAATCCCGCAAACTGTGGAAGTGGATTTATCCCCGCGAGTTGCGCATTGCGGCGGCGCAAGCGCTGGTTAAGATCGAGCCGGAGTATGGCCCCCAGTTGGTCACCGAAGGCGGCTTTACCGTGAATGAACTGGAGCTTCTGCCGCTGGATGCCTCCACCCAGCCTTGGGTACGGCAGCGGCGCTATCAGCGCGTGGTACCCCTGCGCGCCGTGCCCGCGCTCGCCAGCAGCTCCTGGGGACGGTCGGAATTGGCGGTTCGGGAATTAAGCCTGGGCGGCGGGGTGGCCAAGAAAGGCGACGAGCTGCGGTTAGGCTCGGATGCCGCCCTCGACCTGCAAATGGGACTGCGTCACATCAAGACGCAGGTGCTGCTGCGGCGCGCACGCCAGGGCGAAATCAGCTTCGAAATCGTGGACATCGACCTGGAAGAGCGCTCCAAACTCCGCCGCATCCTTGCCGACCAACTGCACCGCATTTCCGCCCCGATGGCGTGAGGAAGCGCTCAGCAGTCAGTACTCAGCACTCAGCAGTCAGTACTCAGCACTCAGTACTCAGCATCCAGGGCCTTCAGGCCCGAGGGATCTCGCGCGCACTGCCGCGATCCCCGCACGGCAGTGCCACATTCTTGGAGCCCCGCCCCCGGCATGGTGCCGGATCGAGCAAAACCGTTCATCGGCTACAAGTCCTAGTTGCCTTTGTTGGGGGGCGCCTGCTGAATGCTAAGACAAGAAAACCTCTGCCCCGGGTAACAGAACAGAGGTTCCTTTCTATTCGATTTGTGGCCAATCAGGACACCTTGGCGAAGATGATGACCAGGGTGTAAAGGGCCAGCGACTCGATCAGCGCCAGGCCGAGAATCAGCGCCAGGGTGATGCCTGGGCGGGCAGAAGGATTGCGCGCCAAAGCCTCGGCAGATGCGGCCGTTGCCTTGGCCTGACCGATCCCGCAAACCGCGGAAGCAATGGCCATCGCGAAGCCGGAAGTAATGGCAACCCAGTCGGCGTGGGACATGCCGCCACCGGCGGCAGCGCCAGTCTGGGCATAAAGTGGCGTGGTCAGGCAGATAGCCGACAACGCCATAAACAAGTAGCTCAACTTACGCATGGTGGTTCTCTCCTTATGAGTTGCCGCCAGTGGGTGGTTGACGTCATCCTCGTGCAGACGCCCTCACGCTGAACGGCGAGATCGTGTGAACTGACCACTGAGTACTGACAACTGAGTACTGCCTTTAATGTTCTTCCCCAACCGCGCCCTGCAAATACACCGTGGTCAAAAGCACAAAAATGTAGGTCTGCAGCAAAGAGACGCCAATATGCAGGCCGAGAAACGCGATAGGAATGCCGATGGGAATCAAAGAAAAGAAAACCAGCGTCACCATGTCGCCGGCAAACATGTTGGCGAAAAGACGAACCGTGAGCGAAAGCACTCGGGCCAGGTGGCTGATGATTTCAATAGGAAACATCAGCGGAGCCATCCACAAGAACGGTCCGGCAAAGTGCTTGAAGTAGCCAAGGCCGCTCTTCTTCAGTCCCTGCACGTGGTAGTAGAAGAACGCCACCAGGGCGCAGCCCAGGGGCACGCTGGGTACAGCGGTCGGCGAGTCGAAGCCCGGGATCATGCCGATCAGATTGCAGGCCAGAATGAAGAAGCCCAGGGCCACCAAAAAAGCTGTGTACCCTTCGCTATGCGGGCCAATTACCTGATGGCTCTGGTCCTTGATGAAAGATTCGGCGCCTTCAATGATGTGTTGCAGCCCGCCAGGATGTTCCGCGGACAGGCGGCTGCGCACCAGGACAAAAAAGGCGATCAGGAAGGCCGCCACCAGGATCTGCATGGCCACAAAATTGGTGATCGGCGCCTGAGGATAGGCGGGTTGCACGCCTAGAGCGTGCAGCAGGGAGTCCACTGGGCCGGCGAACAGGCGGTTCAGCAGTGCGGTAAACCAAAGTTGTTCTGGCATTCGGAATAAAAGCTAGGGGCCCAATTTGCATTACAACAGCTTCTATTGCAAACCCCCGCGCAGTGCAGCGTAAAGCTCGTATCCAGCTTCGCACAGGATCGCGGCGACGGGCAAAAACAGGCCCGCAAACAGTCCATAAAGGCTAGCGGGAGAAAGCCTGAATATAGCATAGGCGGCGAGGGCCATCAAAACGTAGCGACCCAGGAAACGCAGCACCACGACCGCGCTGGACGGGCGTTTGCCGGTGGCGGTGATGCGGTCAGCCAGGGCGCTGACCGTCCGCTTCAGCCAGTAAAAGTTCAGGTAGGCAATGGCACAGCCAACCACAAAGCCGAGGGCGATCTTCCATCCGAAGCGGAGCAGAACAAAAACGGTGAGAAGGACCGCCAGAACGATCATGAAGCGGCGAATGCGGGGCAGGACGCGATCGTAGAAGGTGTCCGAGTCGGCCTCATTCTTCAGTTCCGGTTCCGGCGGGCTTGGCATCAGCTTCATGATAGACGAGGAGACACCAGGTGCTTGGACTCTGCAAACCGGCCCGCCGCTCTGCTGCAGTTCGCGGGCCTGCGCGCCCGCGCCGCAACGTCCTCACGGTGCTTATTCCTTGGATTCCGATGACATTACGGTGCGAATGAGTTCCATGAAGCCGGCAGCGATACCCACGATCAATCCCACCAGATAAAGCCACTTCGTGTGCAGCCAGCGGTCCAGGCCCACGCCGATGAGCCAGCCAACAAAGGTAGCGGCCGGAAGCACCAGGGCCAGCTGACTGTAGCGGGCAATCTGGATCCAGAGGCTACGACGCTCCGCATCATTAGGATCGAGGTCGGGTGAGGGCATATGGGGCTGTCGGCCGTCGGCAGAATCAAAAGCGCTGGCGGCTGAAGCCGCTCAGCATGATGCCGAGCAGATTATAACGGTCGGAACAACCGCCAACCTCATCAGGGCCGACCACCGAGAGCCGAGGGCCGACGGCCGCTCTCAGTGGAACAACCTGGTCAACTGCAACGGCTGGGCGATGCTCAACGACCAGTTGGCGGCACGGATGAACAGGTCGGGGAAAATGCCGATGCCGACGGTCGCAATGCCGGTAATCGCCAGCGCGGTAGCCATTGCCGGCGAGAGCGTCACCGGGCGCGTATCCGTGGCCTTACGCATGAACATGGCGTTGGCGATGCGCATGTAGTAGTACAAACCGAACACGGCGTAAAGCACGGCCACGGCCGCCAGCTGATAATGGCCCGTCTCAATCAGGCTGAGGAAGATGAAGTATTTCCCGTAGAAGCCCGCCAGGGGTGGGATACCGGCGAGCGAAAGCAGGAATATCAGCATGAGAACGGCTTCGGCCGGCGCGCGCGTGATGAGGCCGGCAATGTCGTCAATCTCATCGCCGATCACGTCACGGCGGCGCAGCGAGGTGATCACGGCGAAGGCGCCCAGATTCATGAAGGTGTAGACCAGCAGGTACACCATGATGCCCTCGATGCCGGTGGCGCTGGGCGTGGTGCTGGAGCCGGCGATCAATCCCAGCAGCATGTAGCCGACGTGGGCGATGGAAGAATAGGCCAGCAGGCGCTTGAGGTTGTTCTGGGTGAGGGCGGCCAGGTTGGCGCCGGTCATGGTGGCCAACGCCACGAATACTAACAGAGGCACATAGATGGGCCTTAGAGGATACAGGCCGCTGAGAAAGATGCGCAGCAGCATGGCCCAGCCAGCGGACTTCACGGCCACCGACATAAAACCGGTGATGCTGGTGGGCGCGCCTTCATAAGCGTCGGGCGCCCATTGATGAAACGGGATAGCGGCAATCTTGAACAAGAGGCCGGTGGCCGTGGTGACCAGCGCGAGAATGGCCACGGGATCGTGGGGATTGTCGCGCATGTGGGTGGCCAGGTGCTCGCCAATCAATTGCAGGTTGGTGCTGCCGGTCAGACCGTAGAGCAGTGATAAGCCGTAGGCGAAGATGCCGGAAGAGAAGGCGCCCAGCAGCAGGTACTTGAGCGCGGCCTCGTTGGAGCGGCGGTCGCTGCGCAGGAAGCCGACCAGCACGTAGGTGGAGATGGCCATCAGCTCCAGGCCGATGAAGATGAGCACGATGTCGAAGCCGGAGGCCATGCACATCATGCCCACAACCGAAAACAGAATCAGGGCATAGAACTCGCCATGGTGCTCGCGCTCAATCTCGAGGTAATGCGCGGACATCAGGATGGCAATGCCGGCGCCAACCAGGAAGAGATAAAAGAAGTAGATGGCGAAACGGTCCACCATCATGGAGCCCATGAAACCGGTGTAGCTGAGCACGCCCTGTCCGGCGCGTACGTAGGCGAGATGAATGCGAATGACAGCGGCTGTGGAAAAGGCTAGTCCGATGGCGGCGGTCCAGGCGTTGAGCGATTTCCATTCCCGCGGGAGCAGCAGATCGATGATCAGAATGCCCAGCGCGAAGATGGTGAGCAGGATCATGGGCAGGGCGAGAAGATAATCGCCTGCGGAGAACCATTGTGAAATCGCGCCTGGCACTAGCGGCCTCCCTCGCGAGCGGCGACGGTTGTGGCTTTTGTGGCGTGGGCACCTTCGCCTGAGGCCGTTCCTTCACTTCCCTTCCTCACTTCAATGGTCGCCCCGGGATACCCCGGGCGCACGGTCTGCACCAGCTGGTTCACCGGTTGCTGCAGGATTTCGAAGAACGGCTTGGGATAGAGGCCGATCCAGAACGCCATGATCATCAAGGGCGTGAAGTAGGCGATCTCGCGCCAGTTCAGGTCGCGGAGCTTCTCATTTTTCGGATTGGTGACTTTGCCGAAGAACACGCGCTGATAAAGCCAAAGCAGGTAAGCGGCGGCAAGAATGACGCCAATCACGGCCAGCCCCGCCCACAGCTTGTTCTCCATGAAGGTGCCCTGCAGAATGGTGAACTCGCCAATGAACCCGTTGAGCAGGGGCAGTCCCATGGAGGAGAGGAACATGATCATGGTGATGGCAGCGTAAACCGGCATCACGTTGGAGATGCCGCCGTACTCGGCGATTTCACGCGTATGCCGCCGCTCATAAAGCACGCCGACAATCAAGAACAGCGCGCCCGTGGAGATGCCGTGATTGATCTGCTGCAGCACCGAGCCGCT
>DATGIY010000366.1:0-3533 GCA_035295475.1 Terriglobales bacterium | reverse complement strand
CTACCCATTCCTTACCAGCCATCCGCAGCATGCCCTGGCTGTGCAGCAGATGAGCGGTGGTGGCGGACTGCTCAGCGTGGAGGTGGACGGCACCGCTGCAGAGACCCGCCGCTTCACCGAGTCCTTGCGCATGTTCGCGCTTGCCCCCAGCCTGGGGGGCGTGGATTCACTGGTCACCCTGCCCGTCGTTACTTCGCACGCCATGGTCAGCGCCGAGGAGCGCAAGCGCATGGGCATTACGGAGCAATTGGTGCGCCTGGCCATTGGCATTGAAAATGCCGACGACCTGATTGCCGACCTGGAGCAGGCGCTTACCGTGGTCGCGCCTGCCAAGGAACATGCTCATGCCGATTAGTGAACTCGCTGTTCGGGGCACTCGCAGCGAGCAGTTTGTGCAGGCGCCGTAGCAGGAGCGGAATCAGGTTCGCGAATTCATTCTGATCTAGTCGCGTAAAGCTCGGAGCTCTCAGGTGCTTGATACCGCAGTAGCTTGCGCGCGCGCTTATTTCAGGTGTTTCCTTTGTGCCCTTTGTGGTGAAAAAAGAGAGATCATGGACTACCGCTCGCTTCCCAAGCTTGAATTGCATTGCCACCTCGACGGCTGCCTGCGGCTCGATACCGCCCGCGAAATCGCGCTAGCGACCGGTGTACCGCTGCCGGCTTCGCTGCACGAAGCGCTGGTCGCGCCCGAGATTTGTATCGACTTGGCCGATTACATCCGCCGCATTGATTTTGCCCTCGAACTCCTGCAGCGCCCGGAAGACCTTTTTCGCGTCGCGGAAGAGCTGATGCAATCCTGGGCGGATGAAAATGTGATTTACGGCGAGACGCGCTTCGCCCCGCAGTTCCACACCCGTCGCGGTCTGACCCCGCGGCAGGCCCTCGACGCGGTGTACGCCGGGCTGGCTTCCGGCGAGAAGAAATTTGGTATGCGTTTCGGCGTGATTGTCTGCTGTCTGCGCCATCAGCCGGCCGAAGTCAGCCTGCAAGTCGCCCGCCTGGCGGTAGACAACATGGATAAGGTCTCCGCTCTCGATCTGGCCGGCGATGAACTGCGCTTTGGCGCCGCCAACCACCGTCCGGCCTTCCAGCTTGCGGAAGAGGCCGGCCTCCACCGCACCGCGCATGCCGGCGAAGCCGCGGGCGCGGCCAGTGTGCGCGAGGCCCTCGACTTGCTGCACGCCGAGCGCCTGGGTCACGGCGTGCGCGTGGAAGAGCCGCCCGAGTTGCTTCAGGAACTGCGCCGCCGTGGCACGCCGCTGGACATGTGTCCCAAGTCCAACCTGCAGACCTGCGCGGTTTCTTCTCTCGCCAGTCATCCCGCGCCCCGCCTGCTTCGTCAGGGACTGCGCGTAACCATCAGCACGGACGCGCGCACTACCTCGGACAGTACGGTAACCCAGGAGTTCGAAACCCTGCATCGTCTGCACGGCTGGGGAATGGCCGAGTTCTGGGCGTGTCAACACAATGCCGTTCAGGCGGCCTTCGTCTCCGAATCCGTTCGAGCGCAGCTTATGGCAGAGATCACTTTGGGTGACCGGGAATCTTCGCAATCCCCGTCGCTACCCCGGCACCAGCCAGGCGCGCCGCTGTCAAAGCAGCCCTTCGATAGCAGATAGCACTAGGAGATGCGCGCTGGTTCGATCGTCTCGCGGTCCACGATGGACCCAGCGTGACTATGAGCTGTCAGCTGCTTTGTGGCCCGCTGCTCCCCGGGACTCCCTCCAGCACATATACTCGCGCGGGATTGCCCGCCTGAATGTTGTTTTTCTGGAAACACTCTTTGATGCGTCGCCGCAGTTCGCGGCTTACTCCGTACTGGCGGCCAGGGCGTGTCTTCACCAGCAGCAGGTAATCCACTTCTCCCCCGGCCACGCGCTCGATTCCTGGCACTTGCGGCTCGGCCACGATATCGTCGCGGAAAGATGGGTCGTTGCGCACCTCATCGCTCACTTGCTGCAGCAGTTTCACGACTCGATCGCTCTCTTCGTTATAGGCGACCGAAATATGCAACGCTAGCTGCGCCCAGTCCCGAGTGAGATTGGAGACAATCTTGATCTCGCTGTTGGGAACCACGTGCACCGTGCCGTCATCATCACGTAGCGTGGTGTTGCGCATGGTCATGGCTTCCACGGTGCCCTTTACCCCTGCCACTCGCACCACATCGCCCACCGCATACTGGTTTTCCAGCAGGATGAAGAAGCCGTTGATGACGTCATGCACCAGCGTCTGCGCGCCGAATCCGATGGCGAGGCCGGCCACGCCTGCGCTGGCCAGCAGCGGCCCCATGTTGACGCCCAGTACGGGCAGAATCTGCATCAACGCGAGAAAAATGATGACAAAGGTTCCGACGCTGCCGATTACCCCCGCCGCGGTGCGCAACTGCTGCGCCCGCGCCCCGCTTTCGTGCCGGCTGAACGCTTGCAGGCGGTTTATGACCACCTTCATCAGCCGGATCAGCGCGAAGGCAATAATGATGATGACGATAATTTTGGGGACGTCTACCCGCAGAAACTCCAGTGCATCCGCCCGCCAATGATGCAGAACCGAACTCAAATTTTCAGTTTGCAGGGGTTCAATAAACATGCGTGACCGCCGCCCCGACCCGTTTGCCGGCTTGAGAGCGGATTATAACAAGCGCCTTCTCAGAAGTGCCGCTGTGCGTCAGCAAGTGGAATGGGTTCCCGAACCGTAGGCCATGATCAACGCCTGCGCGCATTGCAGTCGTGTTTTGACAACCCGCACTCCTGCCTGCTTATCATGGTGTTAAATTTGATCTGAAAGCCCAGCCCATGCTGCGCGAGGTGAGTGTGTTCAGAATGCCGGTCGTGATTCTCCTTTTTGCTCTGTTATTGTCAGGAGGGCCAATCTACGGCCAGGATACTGGAGAGCAGCCCTCACCACCCAGTGTTAGACCGCAATTTCCATCCCCCGCCGGCGACCTGGGCCAGCGCCGCCCGGATGAAGCGGAGCGCAAAATGGAACGCGAGCAGCAGAAAAAGCGAAACCAGGAGCGCCAGGCTGAACTCAAGCGCGATACCGACAAGCTCTTTCTTCTCGCCACCCAGCTCAAGCAGGCGGTGGATAAGTCCAACGAGAACACCCTTTCGCTCGACGTCATCAAGAAAGCCGGCGAGATTGAAAAGCTGGCCAAGAGTGTGCGCGATAAGATGCGTGGCGGGTATTAGCCTGGGCCTCCCTCCGCGATAGCGCCCCGCCATGTTCGCTATGTGGCGTGCCGCCTTCCACGTAAAACTTGCAGTGGCAAACGGTTACAGAAATGGGACAAACCTAGGAAGTTTTGGCAGCCTTCGCGGGAATCCAGTAAATCTCTTCTTTCATGTTGTCTTTGGTAAATCCGATGCGCTGCAGGATGCCCTTACTGTTCTCGATCATCTGCGGATGACCACACACGTAGGCGGTGGTGTTTTCGGTAGCCAATTGCCATAGATCCGAGTACTTGCGGATCAGATCGTCCACGCGCCCGCGCTCTCCTTTCCAGGCGGTATCTTCCCAGGGGCGGCTGACCGTCG
>DATGIY010000365.1:0-2311 GCA_035295475.1 Terriglobales bacterium | reverse complement strand
TCTCGCCGTGGGAGTAAACATCTACCTTCAGGGCGCTGATGCCGCTGCGATTGACCCGCGACACCTCCAGCCGCGCGTCCACCTTCAGCGCCGCCACCGCCCTCTCCAACACCCCACGCGACACACCAGCGTCGAGTAATGCGGCCAGGAACATGTCGCCGCTGATGCCGGAGAAGCAATCGAGGTAGGCGATTCGCATATCTAGCGCAAATCCAGAGAATTACCGAAACTTTCATCATAGGGAACGGCATGGGCGGCGTCAAACCGAGATCGTTGTTATAATCACTTTTCCCTCAACAGCTTACGGGAAGAACTCAAGGAGAATCGGTTTCACTTGTACGGTTTTCTGCAGCGTCGTTTGGCCAGTAAAGTGCGCGATTTTCTGCGTTCCCACTACGATTTGGAACTGCCAAATATCGTAATTGAGCAGCCTCCGCGGGTGGAATTGGGCGAATATGCGCTGCCTTTAGCCTTCGAATTAGCCAAGAAATTACGCAAGCCACCCCGGAAAATCGCCGAAGAAATCGTTTCCGGAATCGGTCCAATTGAGGGTTTCGAGAAGCTGGAACTGGCAGGAGCCGGGTATATCAACGCCCGGGTGGACCGGGGAATGCTGGCGCGAGCGCTGGCCGAGGGCCGCGGTTTAGAGACCGAGGCCCAGGCAGGCAAGATCCTGGTGGAGCATACCAGCATTAACCCCAACAAGGCGGCGCATATCGGGCACCTGCGCAACGCCATCCTGGGAGACACCTTTGTCCGCCTGCTGCGCGCCGCCGGCAACACGGTGGATATCCAGAACTACATCGACAACACCGGGGTGCAGGTAGCCGACGTGGTGGTGGGCTTTGTGCACCTGGAGAAGAAATCGAAGAAGGATGTAGAAGGTCTGATCGCGGCTCCCAAACCGCGGTTTGACTACTACTGCTGGGACCTGTACGCGCGGGTCTCGCAATGGTACGAGCGGGATAAGAAAAACCTGGAAGCGCGCGGCAAGGCGCTGCATGCCATCGAGCAGGGAGGGAACGAACTGGCGGACATGGCGGAGCTCATCTCCACCGCCATCATCAAGCTGCACCTGGAGACCATGGAGCGGCTGGAGATCGAGTACGACTTTCTGCCGCGAGAGAGCGAAATCCTGCGTCTGCACTTCTGGGAAGCCGCGTTTCAGAAGCTGAAAGAACACGGCGTGCTCTATTACGAAACGCAGGGCAAGAATGCGGGCTGCTGGGTGATGAAGAGGGCAGGCCGAGGGGCCGGGGGCATCGAACCCAAAGAGCTGCAGATTGACACCTTCGCCACACCGGGAGAATTGGAAGCCAACTCGGTGGTGCGGGTCACGCACTTGCCGACGGGGATCGTCGTGACCTGCGACGAGGAAAAATCGCAAGCCAAGAATCGGGAGAAGGCTCTGCAGTTGCTGCAGGCCAGGGTGGCAGAGGCGGAGCGCGAAAAGCTGGACGAAGACACCAAGGTGATCGTGCGCTCGAATGGAACCGTCGGCTATGTGGGCAAGGACATTGCTTACCACCTTTGGAAATTCGGGCTGCTGGGCCGCGATTTCGGCTATCGGCGGTTCTATCGCTATCCCAATGGGCACCAATGCTGGGTTTCGAGCGACTATGAGCACAATGAACCCGAGCATCCGCACTTCGGAGACGTGAGCGCGATCTACAACGTGATTGACGCGCGCCAGGCGGAAGCGCAGAACACGGTAGTGGAAGCGCTGCGCGGGATGGGATCCAGCGAACAGGCGGAGCACTACACGCACTTTTCCTACGAGATGGTGGCGCTCACGCCGCGCTGCGCGCAGGAACTGGGATACACGCTTTCCGAGGACGAATGGGGCAAAGCCTACATCGAAGTTTCCGGACGGCGTGGCTTCGGGGTGAAAGCGGATGACCTGATGGACGCGCTGATCGCCTCGGCGCGCAAAGAGGTGGACACACGCCATTCCGACCTGAGCGGGGAAGAGCGGCAGTCCATCGCCAACCAGATCGCTATGGGCGCCCTGCGCTATTTCATGCTCAAGTTCACCAAGAACTCGGTGATCGCGTTCGACTTCAAGGACGCACTCAGCTTCGAGGGCGATACCGGACCCTACGCGCAGTACGCGGTGGTGCGCGCCAGCAACATCTTCCGCAAAGCGGGAGTGGAGCCGGAGCAGGTGAAGGCGGAAGAGATCGATTTTGCCAGGCACCTGGCGGGCGAGGCCGGGAACGAGATCTGGGAGCTGTGGCTGGCGGCGGCGAGAACGTCGCACGTAGTAGAGCAATGCATTGCGACCACCGAACCGGCGTACGCTGCGAGACAT
>DATGIY010000364.1:0-2667 GCA_035295475.1 Terriglobales bacterium | reverse complement strand
TCGCGATAGAAGCTGATATCCAGAACGCCAGTATCGACGGGATGCTTCTCGATCTTCTCGATCATGGCGCCGAGTCGCTGCGCCAGCGGAACCCCTCGCCGCTTGATTCCGATTAGCCCGAGGTTAGCGCCGCCGTCGTTCTTTTCGACGATCTCGTGAGCCAGGCGCACCAGCGTCCGCTCAATCTCAGAGGCGGACATCAGCCGCCCCTTTTCTCTTAGCTTAGGCTTCCGCGTTTCCGTGTTTTCGTTAGTCTCGCTCATATCGGTTCGGCATCGATGATATCAGTACCCGCGACCTTCTACCTTAACTTGGTTCTGCCATCATGCTGTCCGCCCGTTTCCGCATCGTCAGGCCCACGGTTCCTGCAAGCGCAAGCACTACGGCGAATGCAGCGCCGTAGAACACCGCCGGATAACCAAAACCGCCAATCACCGCACCGGCGATCGGGCCAATCAGAAATAACGACAAATCAACAAACGCCGAGTAGATGCCCAGTACCATTCCCCGGCTCGAGATGGGAAACTCCCGGCCTGCCTCAATTCCCAGCGCGGGAAAGATCAGCGAGAAGCCGGAGCCCGTAAGACCTGCGCCAACATAGGCATGATATTGCGTGCCTGCGCTGCCCAGCACAAACAGCCCAATCGCTTCGACTGCAAAGGAGCCAATCGCAATGGGAAATCCTCCGTAGCGATTGATCAATCCGGAGAACATCAGCCGGACACAGATGAAGAACACTCCATAAATCGTCAGGGAGAGTGCGGCTCCGCCCCAGCTCTGGTGCGCGAAGTAGAGCGTGATGAAGGTGCCAATGACACCAAATCCCATGCCACCAAGCGCCAGCGTTAGTCCGTATGGCGAAACACCCAGCAGAATCTTCTTTAACGGCACCCGCTCCCCGACATGAGCAGCCGTAGCCGCCAAACGTGAGGCACAGAACAAACTCACCAGCGCCATCACTAGGACCAGAAGGCCGACGGCACCCAAGCCCCATCGCGGCTCCAGCAGAGCGCCCATCGGAGCGCCAACCGCCAGCCCGGTGTACGTGGCTACGCCGTTCCATGAGATCACACGTGCCGTCTCATCTTCGCCTACGCGCCCGATGCCCCACATAATTGCGCCCGTTCCGGCCATGCTTTCGCCTATTCCCAGGGCAAACCTGCTCAGGATCAGGATCGTCAAACAAAGCCATAGCGTGTGCTGCAATAGCCAAGCCGCAGCCACCAACCCACCGCTCACAGCACACCCCACCAGCCCATACATTACCGTTCGTTTTGGCCCCAGCGTATCAGCCATATGGCCCGCGCGGGGCCTGCTCGCAAACGTGGCAATGTATTGCAGACTGATCAGGAGTCCTGCAAAAAAAGTGCTGACGCCCAAGCGTAGATGCACGTAGGAAGGAAGAATTGCCAGCGGAATTCCAACGCTGAAATAAAGAACAAACGAAAACGCCACCACCGGAATAATCCGGAGCGTGAGCCCACGGTCCGTCGGCTGCAAATTGGCGTATTGTTTGGTCGAGAGGGTCATGGAACGGAGCTTTCGCTGCAGTCACACCCCAGCGAATCCCGTACTTAAGTATATCCGGCTCTTGCCTTTAGCTGTGCGCAGGAGCTGGACGAAATGAACTTCAGGCGGAAGCCCGCCGCCGAGTCCGAAGCAATCCGCCAACGGCGCCGCCTACGGTCGACAGCACCAGCACAATTCCCGCCAACATCGCAAAGCCGGTCAGCATCATGCCGGCCCGAAACTCCGGCGAGTACAGATACCGCGTCACCTCAGCAGGCTCCGGATTCGCGGCAGCCGCCTTTTCGATCTGCGCATGAAGCTGTTCGGTCAACTGTGCGTCGAATCCGGCCATTGCATGCAGTCCATAGCGGGCGATCAACCCGGCGACAGCCATCGATATCGCCAGAAACGCCACCAGCGCGATGCCTGCCAACATCCCGATTTGCGCACCTATTCCTGCATCCATCCATGCCGCAGGACGTCGCCACTGATAGAGCCCCACCGTAATCAGCGACCCGCTGATGATCCAGAGCGAGCTAATGGGAGAGAGCACAGGAACTCGTATCGCCGCAGCGGACAGCGCCGCTGCAATCAAAGCCACCAGTGCAGCGCAACGAATCGCCGTCTTCCACTCCACGCCGCGAGGATGCGGCGGCGGCAGTGCGCCGGTCGTCGATTCTTCTCCCGCCGCCGGAGTTTCGCCGTAGTCGATCAGATATATCTGCGGCGCGCCACAATGAGCGCAAAAAGATACTTCGCCGTCACCGGCAGAAAGTTCACCGCCACATCGGTGACAAAACTTATGCATAGATTGAAGCTATCCCACTGCATGGAACCGGGCAAGCGCGGTCTTTTACTGACTGTCACCGTCGGCCGATAGATGCCCCGGCAGATCCAACGCAACCAGTCCAAACTTGGTACCGCTTCCCTCCGGATCAATCGAAACAATATGCTGATGCTGCTTCGACCCTGCCTTCAACTCCATCTTGCCCGAAAGATCTTCATTCACATTGACATGCTTATCTTTGTTGTTGTCGCAGGTAAGTCCTTCGGAGGTGTGCGTTGGCTCCCCGACCGGCGCATCGTGGGAACACTGAATCACATCTCCATATCGAGCAAGTGCCTGACGGTAGAATGCAGCCAGCTTGTCGGGGCTAT
>DATGIY010000363.1:0-6623 GCA_035295475.1 Terriglobales bacterium | reverse complement strand
CCAGTTGGAAACGTCGTTGCTCGGCGACAATCCTATGCTCCGAAATCTGACGGACGGCACGGAGGTGCGCGCCACTGTCAACCGAAGCACGATCGAGGCACTACAAAAGCGCGGCCTGATCTCGGTGGCGAAAGCAGGCAGCGTACTGAAGCCAACTGTCTGGCGCTTAAGCTCCAAACTCACGGATAACAGCCAGAAGCCGGCAGTTTTCCCCAAAAGGCGGACTCGCTGACGCCAAGCCGCGTTCAGACTACCGCTTCTTCTGTTTTGCGCGCGCGTTCGCGGCATTGGCCACGGTCGCAGCGGCCTTGATTTCCTGATTGGCCTGGGCCAACAGCAGCCTCGCCTTTTGGTCGTGGCCTTGCATGTCGTATCGGTTGGCCTTTTGAGCTTTTATCAGATATTGGTTGGCTTCGGCGACGAGGCGCTGCGCCTCAGCAAGGTTCGGATGCATGCTCTTGTTTATATCTTGCACCGGCTCCTGGGCCAGCGTGATTCCACAAAACAGCACCGCCGCAATCGCTGCAATCAGTGGGCGCATTCTCTTCGTCATTGTCGTCTCCTTTTAAACGATAGCTCCAAAGGGGGTACGGGACCGCAAGCAGCCGTGGGGTCGAAAGAAGCTACTCCGCTTAAGACGCAAGTGTCAGATTCTCGGTTGCCGGGCGAGGCTTGTAGAAAAGGAAAACTTCATGTGCATCCGTACCTTCATCTCGAATGGCGGCAGTGACTTTTCTTGCAGCATCCCACAAATGGCCATTATCACCCTTGCCGTGATCGGGCAGGCGGTCCGCCGCGGTAGTGCTCGCCAATAGCAAAAAAATGGACGCTTGCGAGCTTTAGGCTCTCAGCGTCCATTGGTGAGCGCGGCAGGATTCGAACCTGCGACCCATGCCTTAAAAGGGCATTGCTCTACCACCTGAGCTACGCGCCCACAGAACTGATTCTACAGCAGTCCCCGGTTTATTTAGGTACCCGGGCCTTTGTCGCCTGCAACTGCTGTACTCGCTGCTGCTCTTTCTTGGCCTCGGCCACGCGGCCCAGATGCTGGTAGGACCGCCGGGCATGTGCGTCCATCATCTCCGGAAGCCGTGCCACCGCAATCTCCAGATGGGTAGCCGCGCCTTTCCCATCGCCAGTGTTGGTGAGCGCCGCAGGTTCAGTCTGCAATGACGGCCCAGCGCGGTTGGGTGTTGTTCCATTCAATATCGGAGCGAGCCAAATAGGACTTTTTTTAGAGATGGGCCTTGGGCTGATTTGCACTCTAAGCTGAGACAAGTTCCGTCGCAGAATGCGGTTTTCCATACGGAACAAAGACTGAAAAAACTGCCCCACTTCGCCCCGGCTTAACACTGCTTCGTATTCTTATCTTGCCGCCCCAGCTCGTCACCAGAGACTGTGTAACCCAAAGCCCTAAGCCCGTACCAGTGTTCTTCTTGGTTGTCCAGAATGGGTCGAAGACTCTGATCTTGTTTTCCGGGGCGATACCGCAACCGCAATCCAAGAGGGTGATCCTGACTCCATGTTTGCTCACGTCCTTCCAATCCGTTGCCGGAGCAATTTTCAATGTAACCTGCCCGCCAGGTGCCGACGCATCAATGGCGTTTACCAGCAGGTTGGATATTACTTGGCTGATCTCGCCTGCCTTCGCCCACACCCTGCACCCTGGATTTAAATGCTTGCGGAGATGTATCAGCTTCTCCTTCAGCTTAACCTCGTAAAGTTGCAACACTTCGTCAGCAACCTCGGAGATGTCGGTCCACCCTGGCCCTTCAGTGTCGCGGTAGAAACCAAGGGTCTGCCGCGTTATTTGTGCCACCCTTCTAAGCTCTTGATCGGCGCGGCTCAGATAGTCGCCAGCTCGTTTGGGATCAGACTGTATGAGGTACAAAAGATTCGTGACCGCTTCTAGCGGGTTATTGATCTCATGCGCCACGGTAGCTGCCAATCGTCCTGCTGAAGCAAGCCGCTCGGCCATTCGCAATGCCTCTTCCGCGCGTTTGCGCGCTGTAACCAGTTCAGCGAACATGATCATCCCACCAACGGTTCCGTCAGACCGCCTCCAGGGTTGCACTTCCCAGCGGACATACTCGATGGAACCATCCGCACGTTGAAACTCGTCTTCCTCGGCTCGTGCGGGTATTCCCAGCAGACACTGGCGATGGACTTCCTTCCAGCGCTCGGGAATGTCAGGCACAACGTCATAATGGCAGTGGCCAATGATGGTACCTTCGGGAATGTTGTACGTCTTATACCAGCTTTGGCTTACGGCCATGTAGCACATGTGCTCGTCGAACATGGCGACCGGAGTCGGCGTGTACTGGACGAATTGGCGTAAGACATTCTCACTGGTTTCCAGCTCACGTACGGCACGCGACTTTCTATTGGCAATCGCTGCAATCACCCCAGAGGCCGCAAAGAACCAACCCAGGCCAATAAAATCCTGCAGCCGAAGACCAAACTCCACCTTGGGTGGAAACACGTACAGATCGAGGCAAAGCGCTGAGAGGAAAGTACAGAGAAGCGCCGGACCAGCGCCACCGTACCAAGCGACAACGGCTACAGCCAGCAGGAATACCGGGGTTTCAGCTGAAGGCCGAAAGGAGGCCAGGGCGATAGTGGCAAGAAGAGCAATACCCGGCACAACTACTGCGGCCCCATAACGGAAAAACGCAGACCGATGCTCGCTGGTGAGGATTTGCCTGGTATTTGCTGCCATGACTCACGTCAGCATCATGCCCAGTTCGTTGGTGAGTGAAAATTCTAGCACGAGCGTTAGCCCACGCAGATAGCCATTCCCCTGCGGGTTCGCGGGTGTCAGAAATTAAAATTTTTGCAGAATGGTTCGAGATTGGGGTCCTGAGGGTAACTCAGAGCACATTGCATGCCAGTAAGTACGTAAAAACAGTGAGGGCGCGTAATCATTGCCAGTTTAAAAAGGCATTGCTTTACCAACTGAGCTACGCGCCCACAAATTTGATCTACGGCAGTCCCCGAGTTTATTTAGAGACCCTGGCCTTTGTCGCCTGCAACTGCTGTACCCGCATCTGTTCTTTTTTCGCCTCCGCCACGCGGCCCAGATGCTGGTAGGCTTCGGCGAGCCGGGCATGGGCATCCATCATTTCCGGAAGCCGTGCCACCGCAATCTCCAGATGCGTGGCCGCGCCTTTCCAATCTCCAGTGTGAGTGAGCGCCAGGCCCATTTCGTAATAGGGCCAGGCCGCCTGCGGCTGCAATTCGATTGCTTTTCGTAAAAACGAAACCGCGGACGCGTATCGCTGACGCTCCACCGCTGCCATGCCGGCGGCGAATTGCGCCAGAAACATGTTCCCGTGGTCCTTCAGTACTGCCTGCAATTCGGCGCTCGCCCTCTGCGGCTTACCGTCTTCCATTTCCCGCATGGCGGCTTCTACACGGTTGCTGACAGCAATTTGATCTTTGGGATCGACCCCCGTTACCGAGGTCTGTCTATTCGATGCCGGCTTCTGCAGCCCGACATAACCCAGCGAGGCCAGTTTTTGCAGCTCTCCGGAAGTCAACTGCGCACTCCCCGCATTCATTGCCGTTCCAGTCATGTGCTCATCAAAGGCCAACAACTGGGCCGACAATGTGTCTGCAATGGCACGCGATTTTTCCGCCAGGTTGTGCTCACTCCCGGGATCAATCTCAGTATCGTAAAGCTCCGGTTTGGGCGAGCGGACGTAAAGATACTTTCCCGCCCGCCAGGCTTCTAAGCGGCTCCATCCGAAGGCTTCTCGCGCATAATCCGATTGCGAGTACGCCGCCTCGCCCATGCCCGCCTGCCTCATCTCTCGCAATAACGACTGACCTTGCATCTGTGGCGGCGCCGGCACGCCAACCGTCTGCAGTACGGTTGGGGCCACGTCCACCAGGCGAACCCGTGCCGATACTTTGGCCGCGCGATTTCCTGGCAGCTTCAACAGCAGGGGAACGTGGATGGTCTCATCGTAGAGAAAAATGCCGTGAGTCTCCTCGCCGTGCGCGCCCAGTGACTCTCCGTGATCCGCCGCCACCACAACCAGGGCGCCGTCGTACAGGCCGTTTGCGCGCAACGCCGCAATGACTCTTCCCACCTGCGCGTCCACGTATTTGATCTCGCCGTTGTATGGCGTACCGGCGCGCGCATAAGCCGCGGGCGGCTGGTAGGGGGCATGAGCGTCATTCAATTCCAGCCAGAGGAAAAAGGGCGGTTGCCCTCCGCGGCGCAGCCATTCCAGGGCTTGTGCGGTCACATCGCCGCCTCGTCGCTGTACTGTCTGGTAGCGGCTTTCACCGGCTCGTGGTGGATGGAATCCGGCAACATAGGTGTCAAACCCGCGGTCGAAGCCAGGCGCAAAGCCGTCGCGCGGGTCGAGTGTTATCGTGCCCACAAAAGCTGCCGTGCGATATCCCGCGGCGTGCAGCGCTTCAGGCAAGTAGGGCAAGGTGGACGCCAAAGGCACGCCAAAATCCCCGGCGTGGTTATAGGGAGGATAGGTTCCGGTGAGGAGCGCGGCGTGGGAAGCGAGGGTTCTCGGCGACTGCGCGTAAGCATGTTCGAAAACAATGCTCTGTTTGGCGAGCGCATCCAGGTTCGGCGTCAGCCCGCCCTTGGCCCCCAGAAAGCCCATGCGGTCGGCCCGCGCCGAATCGAGGGTGATGAGCACGATGTTGGGCTTATTCGCCGCGATCGCGCTGGCCGCTAACAACAGCAGGGCTGTAGGCAAGCAGAACCAGGGCTTGAACATGGCTTCAGAGCAGGAATTCCCGCCGCTCCATGCTAAGCCTTGTACCCTTCCGCCGCCAGGGCGCGCCGGAACTCGCGCAACAGGAACTCCACATTATCTTCTGTCGCCAAAGGCCCCATAATCCCGATGCGGAACACCTTGCCGGCGAGCGGCCCAAATCCACCTTGGATTTCGATGCCCTGATCCTCGAGCAGCCGTTTCCTGACTTTGGCGTCATCCACCCCTGCCGGGACGCAAACCGTGTTGAGAGTGGGAATGCGATGCCCCTCCGCCACATGCATGCGCAGGCCCATGGCATCAATGCCCTTAACGAAACTCGCGTGGCAGCGCCGGTGCCGCTCCCACCGGTTTTCGATTCCCTCCTCGGCGACCAGGGCCAAGGCCTCGCGCAAGGCGTAAAACATGGAAATGGGTGCGGTGTGGTGGTAGCGATGGGAAACCGTGGAGTAGTCGTAGATCAATTTCAGATCGAAATACCAGCTCCGCACCGGGGTGCGCCGCTGTCCCAGCCAGTCCATGGCCCGCTGCGAAAGGGCCATTGGCGCCAGGCCCGGCGGACAACTCAGCCCCTTTTGCGTGCAGGAGTAGGCAACGTCGATTCCAGTCTTGTCCACTTCGACAGGAATTCCGCCCAAAGAGGTGACGCAGTCGGCGATCACCAGCGCTCCGACTGAGCGCGCAGACGCGCAAATGGCATTTCCCGCCTGCAGCGCTCCCGAGGAGGTTTCAGCCTGGACGTAAGCAACAACCTGGGGTTTCTCGCGCTGAATAAATTTAGTCGCTTCTTCATCGCTGAAGACTTCGCCCCAGGGCTTCTCCAGGCGAACTACATTGGCGCCATTGCGCTTCGCCATCTCCGCAATGCGATCACAGAAAAAACCGTTGGCAAAAACCGCGCACTTCATCCCTGGTTCCACAAAGTTGGAAACTGCCGCCTCCATACCGCCGCTCCCGGTGCCGGAAACCGCCAGGGTAATGCCCCGCTCCGCGCCAAATGCCATCTTCAGGAGTTTCTGCACGTCTTCCATGACGGCAAAGAAAAAGGGATCAACATGGCTGACGATAGGCTTGGCCAAGGCCTGGTATACGCGAGGATGGACCTGGGTCGGCCCCGGTCCAAACAGGAAACGTGGAGGTGGCTGCAACGCGGAAAATCTGGGTTCGCTGATCTTATCGGTAGTGGTGGCCATTCTTTCCTTTCCCCTGGCTCGCTTCATTCTGCGCGCTGCAAAGGACACCTAGACGGCGACAGACTTGCCCTGGATGCGGCTGCGGATGGCGCGGGATTTATCCATTCTGCGGCTCGGCGCGCCTCGCGGTCAACTCATGGGATGCTTATCATGGCGATAAGCATCCTTTATCGGGCACCAAGCCGGAGTCCCCAGGGGCGCATGGAAAAAGCGCTTCACTCTGGGAGGAACGGCCGAGATATGCTGGGCGATCGGACCGCTCTGATGGTTCCGTCCAGCGTTCACTCCATTTGACTTTGACCTCAATTTGCACTAAAAGCTAAGCATTCCGGAATTCCAGTCTCAATAGCACGCGTTGTTGGCTAACCTTTCAGTCCGTTTCTGTCCCTTGGGGTTCCCCTCGCTGCCCTGGGGTGGACCTTTGCCATGAGTAAGGCTAAGTGGCTGCTGGTGGCGGCGGTCATTTGCGCTGCCGCCGGACTGCTCTACTCCCAACTGCCAGGGCGCAAACGCTATCGAGGTGATCACAAGCTCATCATTCTGGGCATCGACGGCATGGACCCACAACTACTGGAAAAGTTCATGCAGGAAGGCAAGATGCCCCATTTCGCAGCCTTGGTGCATCAAGGGTCGTTTCGCCCCCTGACCACCGCCATTCCCCCGCAAAGCCCGGTGGCATGGTCCA
>DATGIY010000362.1:0-2560 GCA_035295475.1 Terriglobales bacterium | reverse complement strand
AGACTCGGGTCTGCCCGGAGGCGTAATTATTACCCAGACTCGGTGCCCATGCAGTCCCGCTGCGTCCTGCGCAAAAACTCCACGATGCAGGCCATCAAATGAGGTGCTGAGAAGCACGGTTTTTCCGCTCAAGCCATAAGTTTCGGCGTAGTAGTAATAGGCAATCTGGGTATGCCAGTAGACGTACCAGACATCTCCCGGCTGCTGATGGGCCTTGACGTAAGCCAGGACGGGCCGGATTTCCTCGCCCTCCAGGGGGTGGGCCAATGACTCACGAGCGGACAGCACCGGCTGCAGGAATAATAGAACGGCCAAGGCTGCACCCAGGGGAAGTCGCTGCGTTTTCCCCGCTCGCATCAGCACATAGAATCCTGCGGCGATACAGATAGCCAGCCCAGGAGTGAAGAAGTTGTAAAAACGGCCCACTGCCGGATAAAGGTGCAGGCTGGACGCAAGCAGGGAAAACAACAGCGGACTTAAAAGCAGAGAGAAAGCTAGCCGGTTCGTGCGCCAGTAATAAGCGCAGCCGACGCAGAATGCGAAAACTGCAACCCCCAGCAGGATCGTGAACGGAGTCTGCTGCAGGGCAAAGATCATCTCCAGGGGCCTTTCTACATCAGCCCAATGCCACAAGGACAGCCGCAAGGCCCCATAGCTGTCGAGCAGCAACGGATCGTGGCTGCTGGGACGCAGAAAGAACCAGTAATTGCTCCCAAAGCTGGCGGCCCAGGCCACCAGGGCGGGGATGAAGGGAGCGAGCTTTCGCCAGCCGCCCTCCGCGAGCGTCCACCACACGATGGTGAGCCCCAGGCCGGAGAGCACGAACAGTGCGGGATAGGAGAACCAAGTGGCGAGCACGCCCGCCAGCCCGAGCACGGCGATTCGCGTGCGCGTCGGTTTGGCCAGCGTCCAAAATGCCGTGAGCCACAGCAGCGCCGAGACAGCAGGATCGCTGCCGTAAGGTTTCAATTCCGAGGAGTAGTAAATCAGGGGACGGGACAGCGCAAACCAGCCTACGGCCACGCACAGTGCCGCGGGGGAGAGCAGCCGCTTTCCCAGGACCAGCACCAGCACCACAGAGACCGTGCCAGCGACGATTTCCGGCAGGCGCAAGGCCAGTTCTCGTCCTCCAAACAGGAGGTAGCAGACTTTGCCCGTGAACAGCCACAGGATGGGCTCGGTTACGTGATAATCCAGGAGGTGATCGGTGAGGTGTCCAAAGGAGCGGTGGATGAGGTTCAGAGCAACCATGGCCTCATCCATCCACAGGGAGCGGTTGTAGAAATATTGCCGCAGGCGCAGGGCGATCCCCAACAGGACTAGCAGCCAGGCGAATTGGCCGTAACCGAATCGCCGGCCGCGGGGAGAGGCCGCAGGACTGGGCGCTTGGATTGCGTTTTCCGGGATTTGTTCGGTTCCTGGCAAGCAGGCAAAGCTTCAGTGGGAATTGAACAAAGTCTAAATCGCGGAGTGGGGTTCAACAAGTTGGCGCTGGTGTCCACCGCCATTCCTGATCTTCGGCCGTCGTGCATCGCGCTCAAATCGTCCGCTTCTCGCGACCACGAAAGCTGGGCGGACGGTGAGCGGGACACCGAGGGACCAACACCTCAGTAATCAGGTTTTTGGACCGCTGCTGAACCTTTTCTGTAAACAGTACCATTAGTAGCGCTATTTATGGTTAATGCCACATGATATGGTGTGTTTGTTGAAGTCTGTATAACGGCGTTTTCCGGGGAAACCGGCAGCCCACCGGGCAAAACCCGAACAGTAACCTTGACACTACCCGTGTTCCAGTTGAAATAGACGAAGCAACATACAACAGCTCCCCCAAAAGTTTACAGAGGGGTGTTCCCCTCATGGCCGTTTTTTGCCCGCTTTGCCTGATTGCGGCGGAGCAGGAGGGCAGTGCTGTGGATGAGGTTAAGAAAAGCATGACTGATGCCCCCGAGGTCATGAACATTCGCCAGGCTTCGCAGTACCTGGGTGTAAGCGCGGACACGCTCTACAAGTACGTCTACGAAGAAAAGATTCCTGCCTTCAAATTGGGGAACCGCTGGAAGTTCAAGAAAACCATCCTGGATGCCTGGATGGAGCGGAAGAGCAGCGAAGGCGAAGGACGCGGACGAAAGAAAATCAAGGCGCGGGCGGCAGGGGCGCAACTGTAAAGGCGGGGAGCATGTTTGGAAAGCAATCGATTGTCGGCCTGGATGTGGGCTCCAGCAGCATCAAGGCGGTGGAACTGAAGCGCGGGCGCAAGGGCATTGAGGTGGCGCACGTCGGTCTGGAAGCCTTGCCCGCCGATATCGTGGTCGATTCCATGATCGTGGACAGCGGCACGGTTTCCAGCGCCATCTCCAAGCTGTTCACGGAAAACGAAATCAAGTCGCGGGCGGTGGCCACCTCGGTGAGCGGTCACTCGGTGATCGTGAAAAAGATCCCTTTGCCCATGATGAGCGACCAGGAGCTGGCGGAGACCATTCAGAAGGAAGCCGCCCAGGCCATCCCCTTCGACATTGCGGATGTCAGCATTGACTACCAGATTCTTTCCGAGGATCCCTCC
>DATGIY010000361.1:0-7598 GCA_035295475.1 Terriglobales bacterium | reverse complement strand
GCTCGACCGAGGCATAGAGCATGTTGTCCATGCACGCGTCCATACCGTAAATCGCCTGGCCGGTCACGAGGTGGCCGAGGTCGTAGCTGACCATGCCCTTGCCGACGTAGCGCCAGGCGCTGGGCGGCTTGAAACGGAGTTCCTTTTTGTCGGGCACGGGCAGCTTGGCCGCTGCCAGAGTGAGTTCGCCGTACCCAAGTTTGCGAATGGGAGAGGCGTGCACAATGTTGTGCAGTTCGGCGCGGCATTCACTCTCAGGGACGTTCCACTGCTGGGCGGCGGCGCGGGTGAGCATGAGGCGGGCGGTAGCGCCGGCTTCGCGCATGGCGTCATAAAACTCGCGGATGGATTGCGAGCCGTCGGTTTCCTGGGAGCCATAGCGGGCGTCGCCGATCGCCTGCTCGATCTTCACCCGTTTACAGTCGGCATCCAGTTCGTCCGCCAGCACCAGCGGAAGCGAGGTGCGAATGCCGGTGCCCATCTCAGAGCGGTGGGCGACAATGTAGACGGTGCCATCGGTGTCGATGCCAACGTACACGCTGGGATGCAGCGTGGCGTGGTCGGCGTGCGTGCCGGCGTAGGCGACCTCTTCCGCCAGCAGACCGCTGGGAAGAATGCGAACGCTGAGCACCAGGGCGCCGGTGGTGACCATGCCCTTGAGAAACCCGCGGCGACTGAGGTTAAGGATGTGGCTCATTCGCGTTCTCCGGCTGCGCTCTTGATGGCGGCGCGAATTCGGTTGTAGGTGCCGCAACGGCAGATATTCCCCGACATGGCTTCTTCGATCTGCTGCTCAGTCGGATGAGGGGTGGCCTGGAGCAAGGCGATAGCCTGCATGATCTGACCAGACTGGCAGTAGCCACACTGGGGAACGTTGTGCTCGATCCAGGCTTGCTGCACGGGGTGCAGGCCGGCGGCGGAGATGTGCTCGATGGTCGTGATGTGGCTGCCGGCGAGCGCGCCCATGCGAGTGACGCAGGAGCGGATGGCGCGGCCGTCGCGGTGCACGGTGCAAGCGCCGCACAGGGCCATGCCGCAGCCGTACTTGGTGCCGGTGAGACCGAGCACGTCGCGCAGATACCAGAGCAGAGGCATCTGGGGGTCGCCGTCGAAAGAGCGTTCGACGCCGTTGATTTGCAGGCGAATCATGGTGTCCTCGCAGGGCAATTGTGCCATGGAGGAGCGCTTGCGCGGAATAAAAACCTTGCTATAATCGCGCAACGTTAGAGAAAGCCCTTCGGACCTGCCCGTGGACAAACCCGCCGCAGAACGGCACTCGTATTTTCCTCCGCCCGACAGATTGTTTTTCACCACAAAGGACACGAAGGAGCACAGAGGCAACACCGGTTCACGGTGGTTCCAGTGAGTCACAGTACGGCAACTTGCGCGGTTGCGCACGCGAGATGCTTCGCGGCTGAAGCCGTTCAGCATGACGCCTTCAGCGCTATTGCGCCGACCAGTGAATTCTTAACAGCCTCGATGGCAATGGTGCGAACGCAACCCTATGGCCGCCAATAAGGACCGCGCAGCTTACGACCGCTATCTGGGGATGGACCGGGCGATTACGCGGCGCGACTTCCTCAATGGCATGGCCATCGCCATCGGGGCAACTCTTCTGCCAAAACATGCTCTCGGCGGAGAAAGCACGCCGGAGGCGCAGGACCGCGCGGGCTACTACCCGCCTACGCTGACAGGCATGCGCGGCAGCCAGTCGGGCTCTTTTGAGATCGCACACAGCGTGCGGGACGGGACGTTCTGGCAGAGCGCCGGCCCGCCAAGCGATACGAGAGAAAGCTACGACCTGGTGGTGGTAGGGGGAGGAATCAGCGGGCTGGCAGCGGCGCATTTCTTTCGCGAGCGGGCGGGTAGGAACTCCCGCATTCTGATCCTGGAAAACCATGACGACTTCGGCGGGCATGCCCGGCGCGATGAATTCCACCTGGGCGGACGTTTGCAGCTGATGAACGGCGGGACGCTGATGATCGACAGTCCCACGCCGTATAGCCGCCAAGCGGACGGACTCTTGCAGAAGCTGGGAATCGATCCGCCTAAGCTCGCGGCCCGCTGCAACGATTCGAAACTTTACAGTTCGCTGGGATTGCGGCCGGGAGTGTTCTTCGACAAAGAGACGTTCGGCAGCGACCGGCTGGTGGTGGGCGAACCGGGAGCCGAAGGAGAAGACGGCAGCGCCTGGGACGGACACGCCAATGGGCTCACGTGGAAGGAATTTCTGGCGCGCACGCCGCTGAGCGCGCAGGTACAAGGCGACATCGAGCGCATACAGGAAGCGAAGATCGATTACATGCCGGGGCTGACGTCAGCGGAAAAGAAAGACCGGCTTTCGCGCATCAGCTACAAAGATTTTCTGCTGCAGGTGGTGAAGGCGGACGCGGGAGTGATTCCGTTTTATCAGACGCTCACCAACGGCGAATGGGGCGTGGGCATCGACGCAGAGCCGGCGCTAGATTGCTGGGCGCTGGGGCTGCCAGGGTTCCAGGGAATGAAGCTGGAGCCGGGAGCGACGCCGCGCATGAGTTACACCGCCGCAGGGTACGCGAATGGTGGATCGTATAAATTTCATTTTCCCGATGGGAACGCGACCATTGCGCGGCTGCTGGTGCGCGACCTGGTACCGGCCGCCGTACCCGGGCGCAGCGTAGAAGATGTTGTCACCGCGAAGGTGGACTACAGCCGGCTGGACCGGTCAGGAGAACCGGTGCGTCTGCGGTTAAACAGCACGGTGGTGCGAGCGCGCAACCTGGAAAAAGCGGGGACGGCGGGCGAAGTGGAAATTACGTATGCCAGCGGCAAACAGGTATTCACGGTTCGCGGCAGGAACTGCGTGCTGGCCTGCTGGAACATGATCATTCCCTACCTGGTGCCGGAGTTGCCGGAGAGGCAGAAGCAGGCATTGCATTACCTGGTCAAAGTGCCGCTGGTGTACACCAGCGTAGGTATTCGCAACTGGAAGGCATTTCAGAAGCTGGGGGTCAGCCGGGTGCGGGCACCGGGCGCATACTGGATGGATGTGAGCTTGAACTGGCCGATGCACATTGGCGCCTACAGCAGCGCGAAGATTCCGGACCAACCGATGGTGCTGTTTCTGAGCCGGACGCCGTGTAAGCCGGGCCTTCCCGCGCGCCAGCAGCAGATTGCCGGACGGTACGAACTGTTAGGCACGAGCTTTGAAACCTTTGAGCGCCACATTCGTGATCAACTGGCTCGTACGCTGCACGAGGGCGGCTTTGATCCGGCGCGGGACATTCAGGCAATCACGGTCAATCGCTGGCCGCACGGGTACGGTTACGAATACAACCCGCTTTTTGATCCGGAGTGGCCGGAAGCAGAGCGGCCCAACGTCATCGGACGGCAGCGGTTTGGGCGCATTACGATTGCGAATACGGATTCGGCGGCGACCGCCTACACGGATCAGGCAATTGATCAGGCCTGGCGGGCGGTGGGGGAGTTGCTGGGGGAAGGATAAGAACCTTTCACCACAAAGGCTCTCGGGATGATGCCTGCCTCGGGAAGACAGCAGGGCGTCCCGCCCGGAGCGCAGTCGAAGGGGAGCCAGCGCCGCAAACAGTAAGGTAACCATATGGGACAAGATGAGCACAATGTTGCCCGGGACCCCGAACTGGGAATGGACAGGGCAATTACGCGCCGCGATTTCCTGAACGGAGTGGCGGTTACGATCGGCGCCAGCTTATTGCCAGCCGGCCTGCCGGCGCTGGCAGCGGATGCGGGACCAGACGACTCCTCGCAGGAGCCGCTGCTGGCTGCGGGCATCACTCCCGAAGACCCACGCTATTATCCGCCGGCGCTCACCGGCATGCGGGGCAGTCATCCGGGATCGTTTGAGTCGGCCCACCTGGTGCGCGACGGCAACTGGAAAGCAAGCGCGACCAACATGGGCGAGAGCTACGACCTGGTGGTGGTGGGAGGAGGCATCAGCGGGCTGGCGGCGGCCTATTTCTACCGAAAAGCAGCCGGGGACAGAGCGCGGATTCTTATCGTCGATAATCACGATGACTTCGGCGGGCACGCCAAGCGCAACGAGTTCCGTCCCGGGGGGCGCTTGCTGCTGGGCAACGGCGGTACTTTCGCCATCGAGTCGCCATTTCCGTATAGCGCGGTGGCGCGCGGTCTGATGGACGAACTCGGTATTCACCCGCCGGCGCTGGAGGCTAAACACGCGCTGCGACATTTATATGACGGACTGGAGTCGGCCGTCTTTTTCAATAAGGAAACGTTTGGCGCCGACCGGCTGGTCAGCGGGGAGCCCACTCGGGCGTGGATGGAAGCGACGCCAAAGTCGCTGCCCTGGAAAGAGTTTCTGGACAAGTGCCCGGTGGCGCCGGAGGTGCGGCGCGACATCCTGAAGATCGAGACGGATAGCACGGATTACATGCCAGGCGTGCCGGAAGCAGAAAAGCGCGACCGGCTTTCGCGCATGAGCTACAAAGACTTCCTGTTGAAGGTAGTAAAGGCGAACGCGGGCGTAATTCCTTTCTATCAAAAGCGCACGCACGACCTCTATGGCGTGGGCATTGACGCGGTGCCCGCCCTGGACTGCTGGGCGCTGTACTTTCCGGGGTTCCAGGGCATGAAACTGCGGCGCGTGCCGGAGGGTCGGCTGAGCTTCACGGCGCGCGGGGCCGCGACCCCGAATCAGGACTCGTACCACTTTCATTATCCTGACGGCAACGCAACCATTGCGCGCCTGCTGGTCCGTTCGCTGGTGCCGGGAAGTGTCCCGGGGCATGATGCGGAAGACGTAGTCACGGCCAAGGTGGACTACAGCCGGCTGGACCGGGAAGGCTCGCCGGTGCGCATCCGGCTGAACAGCACGGCGGTGGAAGTGCGGCACGCGGGTGGTGCGGATTCAGCCAAAGAAGTGGAAGTCACCTATGCGCTGCAGGGCAAAGCCTACAAGGTGCGCGGCAAGGGCGTGGTCCTGGCCTGCTGGAACATGATGATCCCGTACCTATGCGAGGACATGCCGGAAAAACAGAAAAAAGCGCTGCGCTATGGCAGCAAGGTGCCGCTGGTGTACACGACGGCCGCGATCAGGAACTGGAGCGCGTTTCAGAAGCTGGGAGTGCAGCGGGTGTTCTGTCCGGGGATGTATCACTCCTCGCTCAGCCTGGACTACCCCACCAGCCTCGGCGGTTATAAGTTCCCCACATCGCCGGAGGAACCGATGCTGGTGCGGATGACGCGCACCCCGTGCTCGCCAGGAATGTCGGCACGGGCACAGCAGATGGCGGGGCGCTACGATTTGTTTGCGACACCATTTTCCACCTTCGAGCGCAACATCCGAGACCAGTTAGGGCGGGTGCTGGGCGGGGGCGGATTCGATCCCGCTCGCGACATTCAGGCCATCACCGTGAACCGCTGGCCCCATGGTTACGCCTACGAATACAACCCGCTATGGGACCCGGATTGGCCGGCGGGGCAGTCGCCGTGCGAGGTGGGGCGGCAGAAATTCGGGCGCATCACGATTGCGAATTCCGACGCGGCAGCCGCTGCGTATACCGACAAGGCTGTGGATGAAGCTTACCGCGCTGTGACCGAGTTGCTGGGAAAAGCGAGCGTCAGGACCAGCGCCTCTTAGCAGCAACAGAGTTTCCAAGTTTCGGGCGCCTCGTGAATTCTCAAGTCCTTCCCTGAAATCAACGGCTGAGCCGGCCTCAGCAACTTGCCTGCCATATCGAGTCGGAACCCACGTTTTAGCTTGACAGGTCATCTTTTTTCCGTACAATCGATGAATAATTATTCACCGCCATTCATTTTTATTCATCTATGGCAAAAGAGGGGCGGCAGAGGGCAATTCTGGAGCTAGTCCAGGAGAGTCCTATTGCCAGCCAGGAAGAATTGCAGCGGGCGTTAAGCAGGAAGGGGATCAAGGTAGGACAGGCGACGCTCTCGCGGGACATCCGGGAACTGGCCCTGGTGAAGACGGCAGAGGGGTACGCGCTGGCTGGGGGAGGCACGGCGTCGGAAGCGGCGTTGCCTTCGGCTTCGCGGCTGGTTCGGGAATTTGTGCTGGACGTGCGCCAGGCGCAGAACCTGGTGGTGGTCAAGACCGCGGTGGGAAGCGCCCAGCCGGTGGCAGCGGCACTGGATGGAGAGAGCTGGCCGGAAGTAGTGGGAACCATCGCGGGCGATGACGCGATTTTGATCGTGGCGGAGAACAACAAGAGCGCCGCCAAACTGGTGCAGCGAGTGAAAGGGCTGCTGGGGTGACGCAGGCTAAGGTGCAGGCGGGAATTCTGGGAGCTGGAGGCTATGCCGGCATGGAACTGGCGCGACTGCTGGCGCGTCATCCGTGGGTGAATAGTCCCGTGCTCTTCGGGCGGGAAGCAGGTGTCACCGCTGAAGTGCCTCTGCTTCCGGCGAACGGTCACCGGTGGGAATTGGAGCCTTTCTCCTGGGCGGCGGTGGAGAAGAAGAAAGTAGATGTGCTGTTTCTGGCGACACCCCACGAGACCTCGCGCTCGCTGGCGCCAGAAGCCATGAAGCGCGGAGTGCGGGTGATCGACCTGAGCGGCGCCTGGAGATTGCGGAGGAAGGAGCATCGGGCGGTTTACGACTTTCACGACTCGGATCCGCAATTAGCGGCCGGGCTGATGGAACAGGCGGTATATGGGCTGCCGGAGTTGCACGCCGACCGGATAGCCAAGGCGCAACTGGTGGCTAATCCCGGGTGTTACGCCACGTCGGTCATTCTGGCGCTGGCGCCGCTGTTGCGGGCAAAGGTTGTGGACCGGGAACGGGGAATCATTTCGGATTCCAAGTCGGGCGTTTCGGGCGCGGGGAAGGAGCCGAGCACGCGCACGCACTTTGTTTCCGTGGCCGACAATCTTTCCGCCTATTCGGTTTTTGGGCACCGGCACGTGGGAGAGATTCTGGAGCAACTGGACCTGGAAACGACGGAGTTTACGTTTACGCCGCACCTGCTGCCGATTCCCCGGGGCATTCTATCCACTATTTATCTGCGGCTTGGGCAGCCGGCGACGGAGGCGGAAGTGGAAGCGTGCTTCCGGGAATTCTATGCGGGGCGGCCCTGGGTGCGCATCTTCACACCTCCCCAGCTGCCGCAGATCCAGTTTTCGCTGTACAGCAACCACTGCGATATCGGCTTTTGTCTGGGTCCGGACCGGCAGCGGCTGGTGGTGATTTCCTGTGTCGACAACCTCCTCAAGGGGGCTGCGGGTCAGGCAGTGCAGAACATGAACCTGATGTACGGCTGGAACGAACAAGAGGGTCTGAATTGAAAGTAGTGGTCAAAATCGGGGGCGCGGCACTGGAAGAAGAGAGAGTGCTGCAAAGTTGCGCCCGGGCCGTGGTGGAGCTTGCCCAGGATGGGCATAAGGTCGCGGTAGTGCACGGCGGCGGGGTCACGCTGACGCGCACGCTGGCGCACCTGGGCAAACAGAGCGCCTTCGTAAACGGGCTGCGGGTAACCGACGCGGAAACCCGGGACGTAGCCCTGATGGTGCTGGCGGGAGTGGTGAACAAGAAGGTGGTAGCGGCGATCAGCGCAGCGGGGCAACCGGCGGTAGGGTTGTGCGGCGGCGACGGCTTGAGCTTTC
>DATGIY010000360.1:0-2865 GCA_035295475.1 Terriglobales bacterium | reverse complement strand
TTCGCATCGTGGGCAAAATGCATCGCTCCTAGGCCAACATAAGGTTGAACCGCCACCAAGCCTTGCCTCTCTGACAGCCGGCGATCGAGCGCATCGTTCTGGTGTGTCGTCGAGTGATAATCCCGGAAAGCAATCAGTGGTCGCACTCGCAGCTTAATTTCGCTCTCACAGGGAATGCCTTTTCGGAAGCTATACTGCACGACAGTAGTGTTTTCGCCCTGGACCATGAACACCGACTTTTCGATTTCCGCGTTGCCCAGCCGAAACGTGAATATGGGGAACGGATCCAGGCGAAATGACACCAGGTGCTGAAATCCTTGCGGGTGTACCGCACCAGGGTACTGATTTACGGACAACGCGAGCTGCCTGACGCCAATTTCGACTACTTCTTCCAGCTTGGAGAGGAGGACAAAGCGCCCGCCCGGAGGTGTGAGTGGGGCGACGAGAAGCCCGTGGTAACGCCGCGTATTGAGGCCAATAATAGTGGACGACGCGTAACCACCAAGGCCGTTGGTTTCCAGCCACTCGCGCTCACTGGCGGTTTCGAGCGAGCTGCAGACTTCTCTTCCGAAACTAATCATGATTTTCCGATGCGGACCGTGACTTCTCGTACCAGTTTTTTAAAAAAGTTCACGAAGTTCCAGATTTTACAAGGAAGCAGGAGGTGCGTTGGAATTTTTGCTGGAAGTGAACGAGCAGATTGCCGCAGCAGTTTTGGACGAGAACAACTGCTTGCGCGACAGATGCCGGACCGCGGCTCCAGGGCGCTTCGCCCACTAGCAGACGATTAACTCATTTGACAACCGGAATTTTCAGGGTACTCTTGACCGGTTACAAACCGAGTCACGCGAGGTGGAAGATGATGAAGCGGGGTTTCGTGGTGGGGATGTGCCTGGCGTTGGCGGCTCTTCTGCCGCTGCCTGCCTACAGCGCCAACAAGCAGATGGTGGAACTGCAGGAGCAAGTCAAGGCCCTGCAAGACCAAGTAACGCACTTGCAACAGCGCTTGCTGGAAGACATGGCTGTGCTGAAAACTAATTCGCAGCAGGCTAGCGACAACGTCAAGCAAATTTCGGCCTGGGCTGCCCGAGTGGATAACGCTATGAAGCAGCAAACCGCCGAAACCGACACCTGCACCGACCAGGTCACCGGCAGTTCCAAGGCCTTGCGTGATCAGATGGAGCAGTTTGGCGCACGCCTGGACGGAATTGCCAAGCAACTGCAAGACCTAAGTGCCCGCACTCCAGCCACCCCGTCCCCTGCAGCTGGCTCAGGCAATGCCGCTAGTGGTTTAAAAGGGCCTGGACAAAAGATAAGACAACAAGCTGCAGATGGGCGGCCGAGCTACAACCGACGCGTCCATGCTGAGGTTGGAGTTGTGTCACGGAACGGCATGTTCGGCCTTGCTGATGGCCAGCAGCAAGGCATCGTCCGCGCCCGCGGCGCGCAGCACTTTTTCATTCAGATCATCGAGCTGGAAATCCACCCCGCGTTCGTTGATCAGCTCCAACAGCCGCGCCCGGGACAATACGTGCATGGCCTCCTGGATATAGGCCATGTCGAGTCGTCGGATGCGGGTCACGTTTGCTTCAAACGGCTCCCGGACGCCCTCAGCGGTGTACACGCTCCCCGTCAACACATTTTTCCCAACTTCCATCGGTACGTTCGGCAGCTCAAAGCTGGTGCTGCCGTCCGCGTTCCTCTGAATGGCGCCCCTGACTCCCAGCAACCGAACTGCCTGGACGTCGCCATACCCGATCAGGGTTCCGCGCAGCGTGTAAGTCGCATCGTGAGTTTCTAGGGGCAGCATGGCGAAGCGCACTCGCGGGCGCCTGACACTGAACTCAATTTGCGGCCGGACTATGTCAGTCTGAAGCGTTACCTGCACCGCAGTTAAATCTCCGGCAAGCGGAACCACCGTGCTCTGGAACTCAGCAACGTTAGGGGCTACGAACCGCAGCAGCAATCTTCTGCCATTGACCCATCCCAGCCGAATGGGTGAATTCTGAACGGCAAATCCCAAAACGCGCAGGTCCGAAGTCCCGGCGTCAACCACAGCGTCTTGCGCCGCGCCCGCCGGCAGGAGGACGGAAATGGTTGGATTGCTGACTCGTGGAGGACTCTCACCCGCGGCTTCCGCGCTAAATGTTTTTTGTGATCCGACCAGCACACGCGCCATCTGCGACCGCGCCGACTGGAAGTTCGTGATCGCCAATTGTATGAAGGTCAGCAACTGGTCGCGCCCGGTGAGCAGGCCGCGTGGCATGTGCGGCGAACTCGGGCCGCTGATAAACGCAAACTTCTCCGCCTTGCCGCCAATCTCGAACTCTATCCCCGAAAAACGCGGGGCTACGTTGCTCAAACTTCGTCGCGAAACGCTAAAACCATCCTTCAGCGAGGGAGTAAATACCGGCTCGTAGGCTACGCGGTTGGCTGAGATGTACACGTATCCGTAACACCAGGCATGGTAGTGATGTACAAGGATACGGAAGGCTGGTTCGCCGCTGTAATCAACATAGTCCACAAACCAAGAGGAAGCGCCGTTGCGGCCAATATGTGGGAATTGCAAAGCCAGTTCCCCATCATGCGCGACCGGCACCTGTGCGACCGTGGCACTCGCCAGAAGCACGAGCAACGAAAGACATATGGCCTTGGCTGTTACCCTCATGGTTGGTCCGAATCGTGCTGTTCTTCGAACCGCCGGCGGCTTTCCGCGACCCGCTTTCCTTCGACCGCGGCTTTGTTCTTCGGTTCCAGCTGCAGCACCTGATTGAACTTTTCGATAGCCAGATCGTAATCGCCGGCGTCGGAAAAATGCTGGCCGGCGACGAGCAGGTCGTGAATGTCCGGCGATTCACTAGGCGC
>DATGIY010000359.1:0-3361 GCA_035295475.1 Terriglobales bacterium | reverse complement strand
GGAGGCGCTGCAGGCCCAGGGCTACAACGTTATGGCGGCAGGCAATGGACATGAGGCGTTGGCTCTGGCCGCGCCCGCCAACTGCCGCATCGATCTGATGATTACTGATGTGGTAATGCCCGGCATGAGCGGCCGGGAACTAGCTAAACGTTTGGCCGAGAGCCGACCGCGCCTGCGCGTGCTCTATCTCTCGGGCTACACCGAAGACGCTATCGTGCATCACGGCGTTCTCGATCCGGGAACGGCGTTTCTGCAAAAGCCCTTCAATCTGGACGCGCTCGCCTGCAAGGTGCGCGAAGTCCTCGACTCCTAGTCCCGCATACCGACCACTGCCAAGGCGCGCCGCCGGCCTTGTGCTATCGTTTTTTCGTCATGCTGCGCAAAATCGGCTTCCTCTCTCTGGCAGTCGCACTATGGGTGTGCCCGGCGCTGGGAAAAGAAAAGTACCTGAAGCCGAGCCCGGTGAAGCTCGATGGCAGCGGCCAAAAATGGGCGGAGAAGACGCTCAAGAAGATGTCGCTGCAGGAAAAAATCGGGCAGCTGTTCATGGTGTGGGCGCGAGCCAAGTTCCTGAACCTCAACAGCCCGGAATATGCCCAGTACCGCCAGATTCTGCAGAAATATCACGTGGGCGGGTTCGCGCTCACGGTTCCTGCCGAAGGTGCGTTCGTTTACTACAACCAGCCCTATGAAGCCGCGATGCTGGTGAACCAGCTGCAGCGCGAGTCCAGGCTGCCGCTGATCTTCGCCGCCGATTTCGAGCGCGGCGTCTCCATGCGGCTGTACGGCACCACCGTCTTTCCTCACGCCATGGCGTTCGGGGCGACCGGCGACACGGATTACGCGAAGAAATTCGGCGCCATTACGGCACAGGAGGCGCGCGCAGTCGGCGTCGAATGGAATTTCTTTCCCGACGCCGACGTCAACTCCAATCCCGCCAACCCCATCATCAACACGCGCTCCTTCGGCGAGGACCCGCGGCAGGTCAGCCAGATGGTGGCCGCCTACATCCAGGGGGCGAAGGCCAATGGCATGCTGACGACGGCCAAGCACTTCCCCGGACACGGCGACACGGCCACCGATTCTCACCTGGGCTTGGCCAAGGTGACCGGCGATCGGCAGCGGCTCAACGCGGTGGAGTTGCCGCCCTTCGAGGCGGCCATCCGGGCCGGGGTGGACGCCGTGATGGTGGCTCATGTTACCGTGCCCGCGCTGGAACCTGATCCCAACCGCGTGGCCACTACCTCTCCTGCTATTGTGACCGGACTGCTGAAGAAGCAACTGGGATTCAAGGGCCTGGTAGTGACCGATGCCCTCGACATGGGCGGCCTGATGCGCCTTTACCAGAACGATACCGGCCGAGCCGCGGTGGAAGCCTTCAAGGCCGGCAATGACATGCTGCTCATCCCCGCCGACCTCGACGCCTCCTACCAAGCCATGCTGAAAGCGGTCGAAAGCGGCGAGATTCCGGAATCACGGGTAGATGCGTCCGTACTTAAGATTCTGCAGGCCAAAGCCTCCGTGGGCTTGAACCGGGCGCGCCTGGTGGATATCGATCAGCTGGACAAGGTGGTCGGCAAACCTGAAAACCTGGCTTTTGGCCAGCAGGTGGCCGACCAGGCCGTCACCCTGGTGCGGGACAATGGCCAGGTTTTGCCGTTGCAGGCGGCTCCGGTTCAGGGAACCGCCGGGCTGAATCTTCCGTATCAACCAACCGTGGAGGTTTCAAACCGGCTGGTGGTCGTGGTCTTTTGCGATGACCTGCGCATGGACCCCGGGCACGAATTTGTACGCCAGCTGCGCCAGCGCCGGCCCGACGCCAACATCCTCTATGTGGATACGCGCACGGCGCAGGGTATGACCGATCAAGTGCTCTCGGCGGTGCAAAGCGCGGAGAAGGTGGTGGCAGCGGTTTATGAGATTCCCACGGCCGGCAAGGCAGTGCAGGTGGCGGGGCAGGTGCAGAACACGGTCGGCCTGGGCGACGCGCGCGGTGCGCTGCTGAGCAAAATGTTGCAGATCGTGGGAGCCAAAACCATGGTGATCGCCTTAGGCAATCCTTATGTGGCCGGCGATTTCCCGCAAGTTGAAAATTACATGTGCACTTTCTCCAACGCCACGGTCAGTGAGGATAGCGCGGTCAAGGCCCTATTTGGCGAGATTCCCGTGCGTGGGCATCTGCCGGTCACGATTCCCCAAGTTGCGCAGCGGGGAGCGGGACTGGAGAAATCCGCGGTCACGGCGGCAACAGGAGGCAATCATGTCCTGGCAAATCATCCGTAGGACAGCCTGGATCACGGTGGCGGGGATGCTGGTGTTTCTGGCAGCCTGCAGCATGAATGTGGACGATAAGGGCGAGAACAAAAATGTGGACATCCGCACGCCCTTGGGCGCGCTAAAAGTGCATACCAATCCCACTCCCGCCCAAGTGGGACTAAGCGTTTATCCAGGCGCCAAGCCGAAGATCGAAGGCAATGACCGCAATGCCGCCAACGTGAACATCTCGAGTTCCCTGTTCGGCGTGAAGGTGCTGGTAATCGCCTATCACAGCGACGACCCGCCCGACAAAGTTATCGCCTATTACAAGAAAGACCTGCAGAAGTATGGCAACGTTCTGGAGTGCCACGGCCACAGCGATCATGGCAACGTCAGCCTGGGGCATGATTCCGACAACAAGCCCAAGCCGCTCACCTGCGGCGACGAGAAGGGCGGAGGGCAGGGAGTGGAACTGAAAGCCGGCATGAGCGACAACTTCCACCTGGTGGCTGTCGATCCCAAAGACAAGGGCAGCGATTTCGCCCTGGTGTATGTTGTGACCCGGGGTGAGTCTGAACCGATGTAGGACGGACTCGGAATCGCCCGTGTTACTGCGCGTCTGCAGAGTGGGTTGCCGACTCCTGACTACTGACTTCTGACTACCGCTTCCTTGCCTCTCCCTCCGCGCGGCTGTTAGCTTGGAATTGATGGAGCATGCTTGTCACAAGTGCGGCGCAGAGGTGGAGGACGGAGTTCCCTTCTGCCCGCAATGCGGCGCGCCGCAGATTCGCGTTACCATGCAGCCGGGGCCGGCGGTTGCCGCCACTCCCTCCTTGCCTCCCGACCAAGCCCCTCCTCGGCGGCTGTCCCTTGCTGAATTGCAGCCGGCGAGTTGGTCACGGGCCTGGCGCGCTGCCAACCTGGCAGCCGGCCTGGGAGCGCTAACCGCCCTGCTGGTGGCGGTGATAACCGGACTGCCTCAACTGGGTTTCCTGATATGGATGGTGGGCGGGGGCAGCCTGGCGGTGGTGATTTACCGTCGGCGCCAGCATCTGGAGCGCGTGACCGCGCGAATGGGCGCACGGTTGGGGGCGATGGCCGGCCT
>DATGIY010000358.1:0-6361 GCA_035295475.1 Terriglobales bacterium | reverse complement strand
CCTCGGCTGTCCGGGCGAGCGTCGCCCCGATTTTGGGTGGCGCAGCGCTTTAGCGTTGCGGACTGAGAGGGCCTTCAGGCCCGAAGCACCTCGCGTGCTCCACCGCGAACTTTGCTTCCTGGCATGGATCATCTGTCTGTCCGGGCCATCCAGCTCGCCACGATTTTGGGTGGCGCAGCGCTTTAGCGCTGCGGACCGAGGCTTTTTCCTCCTTGAGCGAGCGCGACCCGAGCTTGCGAGGGAGCGCGAGCCAAACGGCCAGCACTACACCTTCAGTTCCACCACCGTTGCTCCCCCGCCGCCCTCATTCTGCGGCGGCTCGCTCACCGCCGCCACCTGCGGATGTTTCTGCAGCATCTGCCGCAGCGCCTTGCGCAAAATCCCCATCCCGCTGCCATGCACCACTCGCACCCGCGACAATCCCGCCAGAAACGCCCGATCGATGAATTTCTCCACCGCGGTTGTCGCCTCGTCCACCGTCTGCCCGATCACGTTGATCTCCGACGGCGCGCTCAAATCCTCCTTCTCCAGCTTCACCGAAATCCCCCGCGCCCGCGCCGCCGCCACCGGATTGTCCGCCGCCCGCGCCAGCACCTGCGCGATGTCATCATGCGGCACCCGCATCTTCATGGTGCCGATCTCCACCTCGTAGCCGCCGCCGTCCAGCTTGCGCTTGACCACCGCCGTCCGTCCCAGCGACTTCAGCTTGACCGTGTCGCCCTCGGCTACCCGCTGCACTTCCTGCGGACGCGCATGGGGATCGCCCACATCCGCGCCTGTATGGTGCGCCACCACCGCCTGATCGAACTGCTCCTTGAACTCCCGCCGCAGACGCGCCACCCGCCGCTCCGCGTCTTTCGAGAGCTTCAGCGCCGCCGCCCGCTCCTCCACCGCCGCCACCATCTCCCGCGCCTGATACTCAAAATCCCGCAGCACGCTTTCCAGCTTCTTCTCCATCTCCCGTACCTTGGCGCGCTGCTCTCTCATGCCCTCGGCCACCAGCCGCGCCCGCTCCCGCGTCAGCTCCTGCTCCCGCGATTGCAGCTTGCAGCGCTCGTCCTCCGCGGCGCGCAGCTCCGCGTGTAAGCGGTCAAGAAAACGTCCCACGTCCTGCGCCTGCGTGCCCAGCTTCGCGCGCGCTCCCTCGATGATCGAAGGATTCAATCCCAGCCGCTGCGCGATGTTGATGCCCGCCGACGCTCCCGGCACTCCCACCTTCAGCTCGTAGGTGGGCTGCAGAGTCCTCTCGTCGAAGCCCACCGCCGCGTTCAGGACTCCCGCCGTGTTGGCCGCATACACCTTGAGCGAGGTGTGATGGGTGGAGATCACGGTCAGCGCTCCTAGCTTCCGGAAGTGTTCCGCTATCGCTACGGCCAGCGCCGCCCCTTCTTCCGGATCGGTGGCAGACCCCAGCTCGTCCAGCAGCACCAGCGACTCCGCCGTCGCCGTGCGCGAGATGAAATCGATGTTGGTCACATGCGCGGAAAATGTCGAAAGATTCTGCTCGATCGACTGGTAATCGCCAATATCCGCCAGCACCGCGTCAAACACCGGCAGCTCCGCCCGCTCCGCCGGCACCGGCATCCCCGCCTGCGCCATCAGCACCAGCAGCCCGATCGCCTTGATGGCCACCGTCTTCCCGCCCGTGTTCGGCCCGGTAATGATCAGCTGTGTGGCTGCATTAACTTGGCGGGCGCCCTCGCCCGCGGCCGATGCCTGTGTGGGGACAGCCGCCCTCGGCTGTCCCGGCGGGCGCAGCCCGCCTTCGCCTCCCAACTCCACGCTGATCGGCACCACCCTACCGCCCTTCCCCTTCAGATTCCTTTCCAGCAGTGGATGCCGCGCCTGAATCAGCAGCAGCTCCGGCCCCCCCAGCTTCGCCGCCACGCACTCGTAATCCTGCGCCAGTCGCGCCTTAGCAAACTGCAGCTCCAGCTCGCCCAGAATCTCGCCGGCCGCCAGAATGCTTTCCGCCAGCGCGCCCACCCGCCGCGTCATCTCCAGAAGAATGCGGTGAATCTCCGACTGCTCTTCCTCCAGCAGCCGCACCAGTTCGTTGTTCTGCTCGATGGTCTCCAGCGGCTCCACGAACACGGTCTGACCGCTGGAGCTCACCCCGTGCACCACCCCATGCACCCGCCGCTTCTGCTCGCTCTTGATGGGAATCACGAAGCGCTCGCCGCGGATGGTGACCAGCTCTTCCTGCACCACGCCGCCTTCGGAGAGCCGCCGCAGATAGCTGTGCAGCGATTCATGAATCAGCCGCTTCTGTTTTTCGATTTCCCGCCGCACGGCCGCCAGCTGCGGCGAAGCCCGGTCGTCCAGCGTGCCGTCGGGCAGGATCTTGTTGCGAAAAAAACGCAGCAGGTCGGTGAAATCCGCAATTCCGGCGGAAAGCTCCGCGATCCCCAGCCACACCGAGCTTGCCTGCTCCCAGCCGCCCTCGCCGGGGATTGCCTGGGCCGCCTCGACAACTTTCATGGCCGGAGGCTGCTGCGCGATCTCGCGCCATTCCGCTGCCCGGTCCACCACGGCGAGAATCTCCCGCAGTTCCCCTGACTCCAGGGCTGCGCCTTCAATCCGCGCTTTTTGCACCAGCTCGCCAGAATCACTCAGCCCGGAGAATTCGAAACCTCCTCCCACCCGGCGGAACTCGCGAATCTCTTCGGTCATCCGCTGCTGGCGCTCGATCCAGGCCCGGTCGGCCGAGGGCGCCAGCGCCGCAATCCGGTTTTGCCCCAGGGGGGAAGACGCGTATGCGCGCAGCATCTCCCGCACGCCCTCAAATTCCAGCACCCGCGCGCTGCTGTGTCTAAGCTCCTCCGCCATTGCTTCATCCTAAAGCAATTGCCCCTGGGACTGTCATCCCGAGCGAGCGCGAACCGAGCTTGCGAGGCGCGCGCGAGTCGAGGGACCTTGCGTTTCGGCCGCGCCGCCTTGCCCCGTCCATCCTGTGATCTCCATCACACCCGCATGTTTACTGGGGTGCTAAGATTTCCCCATGGCCTTCCCCATCACCCGCATGCGCCGTCTGCGCCGCACTGAGCCCCTGCGCTCCCTGGTGCGCGAAACCCGGCTCACCCCGGAAAGCTTCGTTTACCCCATGTTCGTCTGTCCCGGCGAGGGCGTACGCAAGGAAGTGCGCTCCATGCCAGGCGTCTGCAATCTCTCCGTCGACGAAGCCGTCAAAGAGGCGCGGGAAGCCAGGTCCCTGGGGGTTCCGGCGGTCATTCTTTTTGGTCTGCCGGAAAAGAAGGATGAAACCGCCAGCGGCGCCTGGGAGGACGACGGCATCGTCCAGCAGGCCGCCCGCGCCATCAAGCGCGAGATTCCCGAGCTGCTCATCCTGGGCGATGTCTGCCTCTGCGAGTACATGTCGCACGGCCATTGCGGCATCGTGAAGCGCGTGGGTGTGCCGCAATCCCTCGGCGCTGCGGTCAAGGTAGTCGCGGTAAAAGCCAAGGACAAGTCCCGCGCTATCGCCGCCGCCGCTACCGCGCTACAGCAGGCCGCGGACTACGAAATCGTCAACGATGCCACCCTCGATCTCCTCGCCCGCACTTCTGTTTCCCTGGTGCGCGCCGGCGTGGACATCGTCGCGCCTTCCGACATGATGGACGGCCGGGTGGCTGCCATCCGCAAAGCCCTCGACGACGCCGGCCTCATCAACGCTCCCATTCTTTCCTACGCCGCCAAGTTCGCTTCCGGCTTCTACGGCCCTTTCCGCGAGGCCGCCGATTCCACCCCGCAGTTCGGCGACCGCCGCAGCTATCAGATGGATCCCGCCAACCTGCGCGAAGCCATGCGCGAAATCGAACTCGATCTGCAAGAAGGCGCGGACATGGTCATGGTGAAGCCCGCGATGCCTTATCTCGACGTGCTGGCCGCCGCCCGCGCCCGCTTCGAGGTGCCCCTGGCCGCCTACCAGGTTTCGGGCGAGTACGCCATGATCGAGGCTGCCGCCCGCAACAACTGGATTGACCGCGAGCGCGTCATGATGGAATCGCTCACCTCCATCCGCCGCGCCGGCGCCGACATCATCCTCACTTACTACGCCAAGGACGCCGCCCGCCTCCTCGCCTGATCCTGGGCAAGGCGTCATGCTGAGGGCCGAAGAACGATTGAGTAATTGTGTAATCGCGTAATTGTGTAATTGAACGCCGCCGCTGCTTACTTCTTCGGCGTCATGCTGAGGGCCTTCAGGCCCGAAGCATCTCGCGTGCACAACCGTGAACTGTGCTTGTGATGTGGATTGCCTCAGTTCCCGAGAAACTTCTGTTCGAGCCTTAAAAAGCTCTTGGAGTGTCATCCTGAGGAAGCGCAAGCCGCGCTGGCGCGGCGAGCGCGACGAAGGACCTATGCATTTCGCTTTTGCAACGGACGGCGTGTCCGGGCGAGCGCAGCCCCATTTCTTCACAAAAAAAAAGGCGGCCCTTGGGCCGCCTTTTTTAGCCTACTTTACCGATGCGGTTGCGGAGGATTTTCCGACATGGGCGGGTTTTGCGGGTTCTGCTGCGGCGGAGGCGTTTGCCGCGGCGGCATCTGCGGGTTTACCGTGCCCTGGCCGGGCATCGTGCTCTGCGGCTGCGTCGTCCCCGGCGTTTCGCCCGTCTGCCCGCTCAATGAGCTTACCGTGATGTGATTCACCACCCGGCGGCTGCCGGCGTACGATCCGGCAATCCGTTCCGCCGTTTGCTTCTGGTCAGGCGTGGCGACGTTGCCGGTCAGTTCGATGTTGGTGTCGGTCACGTTAACCTGGATGTTGCTTCCGGAAAGCGAACCCTGCTGCGACAGCGCATTCTGAATCTCCGACTGAATCTGCGTCGCGCTCTGGGTCGTTCCCATCTGATTGTTGCTCTGTGCGTTTGGAGTCTGCACGCCTTGCTGGCTCATGTCTGGCTGCGCCTGCCCGGGTTGCGTTTGCGTGCTGCTCGGACTCTGCTGCGCCTGGGATCCTGTTTCGGGAGAGCGATTTTCCGCGTTCTCCTGGGTAGCGGACGATTGCGTACCGCTGGTCATGCTGCCCGGTTCCCGGTTGCCCTGCTCTACGCCGGCCTGGGCGGCGGTATTGCCGGCTTCACTCCCGGCTGCGCTGGGCGCCGGGGTTTCCGCTGCGCCTGACGTGGTTGGCGCCGCGCTGGCGTTCACTTTCAGTTTGGAATGGACTTTTTTCACGCCCGGAACCGACTTGGCCAGCTCTTCGGCCTGCTTGCGGTCCGCTTTTGACGCTACCGTCCCGCTCAGCGTGATCACGCCTTTCTTGGCCTCGGCTTGCACGTTCTTCAGCGTCGGCTCCGTGGCCAGCTTCTGCTGCACTTGCTGCGCCAGCGTATCGTTATCCGGGGTATTGCTATTGGAACTCTGGGCGCTCTGGTCGGGAGCTGTGGTCTGTCCCTGGCTGGGCGCGGTGGAAGGAGGCATCTGCTGCGTGCTCGGTTCCTGTTGCGTGGTGGGTGACTGGCTGGAGGGATATTGTCCCGCCTGGCCCGCCTGCGACCCGGTCTGGGCCAGGCCATAGCTGGTAGCGATCGCCAGCCCTAGGGTTAACAGCAACGAATGTGATCTCATACCACCTCTCTCCTCAAGATTTTTGGCGATTGGCGAGTCTCTGCTCGCGACGAAGGGAACGCTGCTTCGGCCAGGAATTGATCAGCTCCTTCTCTTAGGTGCCAGGCTGCGCCCAAGGTTTGCCAGCTGCCGCCTCCAGCGCCCTGCTTCCGTGCCGGCCTGAGTTCCCGCGGCCGGCGAAGACCAGAGCCCAATGCCAGGCCCATATTCCTGATCGCCAACCCTGCTATTGAACCGGCTGGTTCGCGAAATTAGACTGAGGCTATGCACGCGCATGGCGGCCATCTTCACGGCAGCGATACCTCGCGCGTGCTGCGTATCTCCCTGGGAATTACCCTGGCCTACGTCGTTCTGCTGGTGATCGCCGGAATTAAGGCGCACAGCCTGGCCCTGCTCTCCGAGGCCGGTCACAACGCTTCCGATTTCCTCGCCTTGCTGCTTTCCCTGGGTGCCGTTTACCTGCAGCAGCGCCCGCCTAGCCCCACCAAGACCTATGGCTACTCGCGGGCCGGCGTGCTGGCGGCTTTTCTCAACGCCATCGCCCTGATCATCATTTCCTTCGTCATTTTCTACGAAGCTTTTCGTCGCCTGCGTTTTCCCGGTGAGATTCACGCCGGCACCATGATCTGGGTAGCCGCCCTGGGCGTGCTGATGAATGGCGTGATCTCCTGGCTGCTCTACCGCAGCAGTCAGGACCTCAACATCCGCAGCGCCTTTCTACACATGTTTGGCGACACCCTTTCCACGGCCGCGGTGATCGGCGGCGGCTGGGCTATCCTCGCCACCGGCTATG
>DATGIY010000357.1:0-2694 GCA_035295475.1 Terriglobales bacterium | reverse complement strand
GAAAGGGATGGCGCCCGGTGGCCATCACATAAAGCATAAGGCCGGCGGAATAAAGATCGGAACGGGCGTCCAGCCGCTCACCGCGCAGCTGTTCCGGCGACATGAAAAGAAACGTTCCCGAGATCTGCTGCTGACTGGAAGTGGCGGTGAGTTCCGGAATGGCCAGGCTCTTAGCCAGCCCAAAATCCAGAATCTTGAGCCGCCCGTCGGGAGTGATCTTCAGATTGGCGGGTTTGAGATCGCGGTGTACCAGGGCTTTGCCGTGAGCGGCAGCGAGGCCCTGAGCCAATTGCAGGCCGAGGCGCACGATTTCGCTCTCCGGCATCGTGCCCTTGGCGAGACGCTCCGCCAGCGTCATGCCGGGAACAAGTTCCGTGACCAGGAAGTCGAGGCCATCCTGGCAATCGAAATCGTAGACCGTGGCAATGTTGGGATGGTCGAGTTCGGAGAGGGCCAGAGCCTCGCGGCGGAAGCGCTGACGTTCGCTGGCGTCGGCCAGGGTGCCGGCAACCAGGATTTTCAGCGCGACATCGCGCTGCAGGTGCTCGTCACGCGCGCGGTAGACTTCGCCCATGCCCCCGCCGCCAATTTTCTCCAGCACGTGATAGTGGCCAAGCGTCGCGCCGACGAGGTTTCCTTGGAAAGTAACCGGGGCCGACATAAACAGCCCTCCTGCCTACATCCCACGCCTGCGGCAAGAACCGCGCAGTGATTGGAATCACATATAGAAGGATGCAGGCTCACCCTGAGCCACCGCAGGAAAGAAGTCGGGGCAGCCAGCTTAAATCTTGGGGTCCGCGATGATCTTTAACACCGTCTTTTCGACTTCTGAGGCGCAGCTCCGGCCGGCGAGGATCTCCCCTTCCTTCCGGCCCTTTACTTCAGTCCAAGCTCGCCCAGGATGATGGTAAGAATCATCACCAGGAGAACGATGCTGGTTACGGTAACGAACTTGTAGTCGCGGTCCACCAGGAAGGCGACAATCGAAACCACGACCCGGGCCACCGGAGTGAGGATCAGCAGCACCGTAGCGACCAGCATGAAAGCGGTGGGATCGGCGTGGCGAAGGCCATGCAAGACCGCGCTGAAGTGGTACTGAGAGCGCACCCAAGCCGTGGTCATGGGCACGTAATGGGGATGAAGCATGGCCAGCACAATGCCGATGGCAAACAGAACACTGCTGACGATCATGCCGGCAATGAGCAGACGATAAACGTCCACGTATACGTTCTCTTCGGTGCCGGCCGGCCGGGGTGCGGTGGTGAGAGGCGTTTCCGACATGACTATCCCAAACTAGGCAAATGCCAGTGGAAGCCCAGGGCCATTGCCTTGGCAAACATTTCGTAAGCCAGGTAAACCATTAGTAGAGTGAAGATGCGCTTCAGCACCACACTGTGCAGGCGGTTCATGACCATGGTGCCGATGTTGGCGCCAATGGTTGTGCCCAGCGCCACAGGTGCGACCACCACAAAATGGATCAGCCCAGCGATGAAGAACAAAATCGAACTCACGGCCGCGGTCACGCCGATCATGAGCTTGCTGGTTCCCACCGACACCTTCATGGGCACGTTCATGTAGCGATTCATGGCGGAAACTTTGAGCACCCCGCCACCCACCCCTAGCAGACCAGAGGTGATGCCCGCCAGGTAGGCGATGCTCATGCCAGTGGGCGCGCCATTGACAACATATTCCACGTCTTTGCCGGCGGCCAGGTCGTGGTAGCTGCCGCGCAAGTCGAGGTAGCGGGTAATGCGGTCCGGTTGAGCGCGGGCGAAGTCGCCGGAGGCGATGCGTTCGTCGTCCAGCTTGCGTGTCGTGTAGGCCGCCCAAGCCATGTAGCCCAGCATGACGGCGAAAACCAGTGACATCACCCATTCCTTCAGATACAGCGCCAGCACGCTGCCGGTAAGAGCGCCAGTCGTGGTCAAAACCTCCAGAAACATGGCCAGGCGCAAGTTGGTGATGCGTTGGTCGACGTAGGAGGATCCGCCGGCATTGGAGGTAGCGATTACAGAAACGATGCTGGCCGCGACCGCGATCTTCATGGGCAGGCGAAAAGCCAGCACCATGGCGGGAACGATGAAAATACCGCCTCCCACGCCCAGCAGGGCGCCGAAAAAGCCGGCCACGCCCGCCGCTGCCAGCAGTAAGAGCACAAAATGGAGAGAATAGGTCATCGAGCAAAATGTTATTTCCTGAATGTTAACAGGAGGTGAACAGCGGCCGGGACTCTTTAAGCAGGCCAGCGCCGAACGCTAGCTTGGATGCCGCGGGCTAGCACGGCGACACGCCATCTACACCGCCAACGGCTTGTCTTCCTCTGCTCACCTGGAAAAACAAGCCGTGTGGCGGGTAGCAGCGTAGCCCAGAACCATGATCAGGAACGCAAGTCTTCCAGCACCGATTCGGGCGATTTGGGATGGCGCACGTAGGCGTCAAAAAACGCAACAGCAGGGGCGTACTTTTGCCGATTCCGGCATAGAGCAGCACCGGCACCGCGGGCCGCATGCGCCGCATCTCGTCGCGCACGCTCACCGGCGAGTGTCTTGTTCATCGTGCCGGCCTTCCCCGTCACCAACCATGATTCCGGCCGTTTCCATTGGCACGCCCGGCATGACCATTGCCACCATTGACGGGCAACTGACCTACGACTCGCCGCAAGGTGGACACGAGGGGTGAGGCGGAAGCGCGCAG
>DATGIY010000356.1:0-5880 GCA_035295475.1 Terriglobales bacterium | reverse complement strand
GCTATGCTGCGATGGGCCACCTGCCAGGCCGCCTCTGAGCCTGCCAGCCCCGCGCCGATTATGCGTATGGACATCAATGCGCCTGGATAACCGACTTTGCTTGCCGCTCCTGCTTTGTCCTTTGGTCTTAGCCAGCCAATTGCCAAAAAGCCGATGGCCGAGAGCCAATAGCCGAAAGCCGATATGGCCCACCGACCAGCAACCATCGGCCAACGGCTGTCCTGCAAGCACTGTTATTATACGGACTGCATTTTTGCCAGGAGGGATGACTCGGATGGCGAGAATTGCTCTCGTAGAAGCGCAGACCGCAAGCCCGGAAGTAAAGGAAATCTATGACCAGGGGCTCAAAGGTAAGCCGGGCAACGTGCATAAGGCCCTGGCTCAGCGTCCCCAGGTGCTCAAGAATTTTCTCAGCTTCTATCCCAGCGTGGGCAAGTCCCTGGACCGGCGGCTCTACGAGATGGTCTACATCCGCGTCTCAATGATCAACCAGTGCCATTATTGAATGCAGCACCACCTCGCTTCGTCGAAGCGAGCCGGCCTCAACGAAGAAGATTGGAAAGCTCTCAAGGACCCCAAAACCGCCGAATTCGGCGCTCAGACCAAGGCCGCGCTGGCCTTTGCCGAAAAGCTGACCAGGACCCCCTGGGAAATCGGCGACGCCGATATCACCGCGCTCAAGCAGCATTTCACCGATGAGCAGATTGTCGATCTCGACTTGCTCGTCGGCCTGGCCAACCTCACCAACCGGTTTACCGATCCCCTGGGGCTGGAACTGGAATTTGCCGCGGAAAAAGTCTGATTTCCAACCAGGGGACACAGGGAATTTGTAATTGAGTAATTTGTAATTGGTAATTTGCTGATTCAAATTACAAGTCAAATTACCAATCCTCCGTGTCCTTTGTGTCCTCTGTGGTGATTCAAAAAACGGCGTGCGTCGCTGACCGGCAGGAATACTGATTCAAATTACAAATTCCGTGGTCACAGAATTTCCCTCTGGTCCCCCACTCTCCGCGTCACTCGCTCCCGGTCCAGATACTCCAGCAGCGGTATTGCGTACTTTCGGCTCACACCGGTCAAATCCTTGAACTCCGCCACCGCGATTTTCGCCGACTTCGCCTTATAAGCGATCACCCTCTGCCGCAGTTCCTCCAGTGCCCGGCGATGAAACACCAGCTCATCGGACACCTTCACCAGCACCTTGTCGCGCAGCAGCAAGGTGACAATCTTCTGCGCTCGCGCCTTATCCACCGCCAATCCCGCCAGCACATCTTTTAACGCCGGCACCTTCAGCCCCGCCCCCGCGAACGCCTGCTCGATCGTGCGCTTTGACTCCGCTTCTTCATCCTTCAGCACCATCGTCCGGCCGGCGGCGCGCACCTGCTCTCCGCTGACTTCAACTTTCTTTTCCCTGACCAGCGCCTCCACCGCCGCCGCAAACACCTCCGCGCGCAGGCCCAGCTTCTCCCGCAACTCTTCTTTGCTGATGCCTGCCACCAGCGGGTTGGTGCGATGGAACTCCTGCACCGCGGCCAGGCAATCGTTCCTCGCGCGCGAAAATGCCTCTCCCGAGATGAGCACATCTTGGAAGCGCAGCACCTGCGGCTGCAATAACTTTGCTACCGCCTCCACCTGCTGACGCCGCCAGCCGCTTTCCGCCACCGCATCGTTTACCGCCAGCCCCGCCGTCCCGCGCCGTGCTACGCGCGCCTCCAGAATCTGTTCTGCCGACCCGCTTTGCAACGGCGGCAGCAGGCTCTCCGCTGCGTCCCGCGCTTTCTTTCCCGCCAGGGGCGCGGCATCCAGGACGGTTCCTCCCCCAATGGTGACCACCGGCGAGAACTGCCGCAGAATGAACCGGTCGCCCGGCAGCAGCAGCATGGGCGCGGCGGTACGCAGCTGGGCGAATCCGGAGTGTCCCGGTGCCAGCTGCTTGCCCCCGTACAGCACCACTTCGGCCACGGTGTCCGCGGTATACGCGTGCAGGTGCACCCGCGCCCGGTCCTTCAGAGGACGCGCTGAACCCAGCAGGCTCAGCGACACATCCAGCCGGTTCGTGTTGCGAAACGTGCGCGGCGGCGCCAGCATCATTCCTCGCGCCAGCTCCTCCTTGTCCACGCCGGCCAGGTTCAGCGCCGTGCGTTGCCCCGCCGACGCCTGGTCCGCCGGACGACCGTGCACTTGCACGCCGCGCACCCGCGCCTGCCCCCCGCCAGGAAATATCTCCAGCTCTTCTTCTTTGCGGATGGTCCCCGCCACCAGCGTTCCTGTCACCACCGTGCCGAAGCCCTTCATCACGAACACGCGATCGATAGGAAGCCGGGCCAGCGCGCTCGCGTCCCGCTGCTGCACCTGGCTCGCCGATTCGGCCAGTGCGGCCTTCAGATCCTCCAGGCCGGCGCCTGTTTTTGCGCTGACCGCCACCATTGGCGCGCGCTCCAGGAACGAGCCGCGCAGGAAATCCTCCACCTCCAGCCGCACCACTTCCAGCGTGTCGCGGTCCACCAGGTCGGACTTGGTCAGCACCGTGATCCCGCGCCGGATCCCCAGCAGCCGGCAAATATCGAAGTGCTCTCGCGTTTGCGGCTTGATCGATTCGTCGGCCGCGATCACCAGCAGCACCACGTCGATGCCGCCCACCCCCGCCAGCATGTTGCGCACAAAGCGCTCGTGCCCGGGCACATCCACAAAGCCCAGGCGCAGACTTTCGCCTCCCGGCGCGGGTAGTTCCAGGTGCGCGAACCCGATATCAATGGTGATGCCGCGGCGCTTTTCTTCTTCCAGGCGGTCGGGATCCGTGCCCGTCAACGCCCGCACCAGCGCCGACTTCCCGTGGTCGATGTGTCCCGCCGTGCCCACAATGACAGATTTCACGCTGTCATCATATAAGCCGGGGCCTGGAACTCGAAACCAGCCTGCTTGAGCCCGCCTTGGCCCCCGTGGGATAGTAGATAGCCATGGGCGACCGCCTCATCACCGTGGCCAGTTATCGCGATCTGCCCCAAGCCCTATTGGCCAAGGGTGCTCTGGATTCCGCGGGCATCCCCTGTGTTCTGCTCAACGAAAACATTGTTCGTCTGGATTGGCTGCTGGCCGGCGCCGTCGGCGGCATCCGCCTGCAGGTCCCCGAAGCCGCCGCTGAAAAAGCTCTGCAGTTGCTGAATGACGGTATCCCCGCCGTGTTCTTTTCCGAGAAGGGCGAACTCTATGAGCAGCCCCAGTGCCCGCAATGCGACTCGCTCAACATCTCCTACCAGGATCGCAATCGCTGGGTGACGTTCCTCTCCTGGCTGATGCTGAGCATCCCTCTGCCTTTTCCTAAGGAATTGCGCTGGGTATGTCAGAAGTGCGGCTATGAGTGGGAGGCCGAGGAGCCTGCCGCTTGACCCCGTGGGGTGCCCAGGGAAACCGCTGGTTCACGGTTCCCTGAGCTTGTCCCGAAGGATCAGGACATCAGTTCGTTACTTCTCTTGTTCTGATGCCTCCACCCGCGTCCGGGTTTCCGCCAGCTGCCGTCCTGCCTCTGCCACGGCTCTTCGCCCTCGGATTGAGCCGCCGATCACCGTGATTTCCCGCGCTCTCTGATATGTTTCAGAGGCGCTCGGCGCTTCTCCGTGAGAAAATAAAGTTTCCAAGAGACCAATCATGAGCCCTGTCCTCAGCCCTGCCGCCATCACTCCTGAGGTTGTGCGCGAGCACGGCCTGACCCCTGAGGAGTACGAAAAAATCCAGCAGCTCCTGGGCCGCGATCCCACGGTCACGGAGCTCGGCATTTTCAGCGTGATGTGGAGCGAGCACTGCTCCTATAAGTCCTCGCGCGTGCACTTGCGCCGCCTGCCCACCCGCAGCCGTCGCGTCGTACAGGGCCCGGGCGAGAACGCCGGCATCATCGATATCGGCGACGGCTGGGCGTGCGCTTTCAAAATCGAATCTCACAATCATCCTTCCTTCATCGAACCCTTCCAGGGAGCGGCTACCGGCGTGGGCGGCATCCTGCGCGACATCTTCACCATGGGCGCGCGCCCGGCGGCGGTCATGGATTCGTTGCGATTCGGTCCTATCAAAGTTGGACAGCCGGGGGCGCCTGGCCCTGCCCAATCCGAGATTCACAAGAACCACTCCATCCTGGAAGGTGTGGTCAGCGGCATCGCCTCTTACGGCAACTGCTTTGGCGTGCCTAACCTGGGCGGCGAAACCAAGTTTGAGGCGTGTTACTCCCACAATCCCCTGGTCAACGCCTTCGCGCTCGGCCTGGTCCGCCGCGAAAATATTTACTATGCCAAGGCTTCGGGCGAAGGCAATCCCGTCATCTACGTAGGCGCCAAGACCGGCCGCGACGGCATTCACGGCGCCACCATGGCCAGCGAGGAATTTAGCCAAGCGTCGGAAGCCAAGCGCCCCAACGTCCAGGTTGGCGATCCCTTCCTGGAGAAGCTTCTCCTCGAAGCCTGTCTCGAGGCCATGGAAACCGGCGCAGTGGTTGGCATTCAGGATATGGGCGCCGCCGGCCTCACCTGCTCTACTTGCGAGATGGGCGCCCGCGGCCGCGTCGGCCTGGAAATCGAGCTCGATCGCGTGCCCCAGCGCGAAACCGGCATGAGCCCTTATGAAATCATGCTCAGCGAGTCGCAGGAGCGCATGTTGCTGGTCGCCGCCCAGGGCCGCGAGCACGAAGTCCTGCGCGTCTTCGAAAAATGGGGCTTGGACGCGGTGGTCGTCGGCCGGGTCATCAGCCAGGACACCATGCGCGTTCTGCAGCACGGCCAGGTGGTCGCCGAAATTCCCAACACCGCCCTCACCGACGAAGCTCCTGTCTACTCCCGCCCCATGGAACGCTGGGAGCCGCCTGTCCCTCGCGATATGCCCGAGCACATCCAGTTAGGCAGGACCGGCGATCTCACCAGTGACCTCCGCCGCCTGCTGGCCAGCCCCAACATCTGCTGCAAGCGCTGGGTACACGAGCAATACGACTCCATGGTGCAGGTCAACACCGTGGAAGGCCCGGGCGGCGGCGATGCCGGCGTCATTCGTGTTAAGGGCACCCGGCGCGCCCTGGCCATGGCTCTCGATGGCAACGGCCGCTGGTGCTACCTCGATCCCAAGCTGGGCGCCATGCACGCGGTCGCCGAATCGGCGCGGAACGTGGCCTGCAGCGGCGCGACTCCCGTTGCCGCCACCAACTGCCTCAATTTTGGCAATCCCGAAAAGCCGGAAATCATGTGGCAGTTCGCCCAGGTCATTGACGGCATTACCCGCGCCTGCGAAGAGTTGGAAGTCCCCATTACTGGCGGCAACGTCAGCTTCTATAACGAAACCTTGGGCGAGGCCATCTATCCCACTCCCGTGCTCGGGGTGGTCGGCATCCTGGAAGACGTGGACCGCGTCGCCTGGCCGCATTTCCGTCAGCCCGGCCGCAGCCTCCTGCTGCTGCGCGGTTCCGACCCCGGTGACCTCACCGACGCCCAGGCCGAGTTCGGCTCCTCCGAGTACGCCAAGGAGATTCTGGGGGCGCTTTGGGGCTTTCCTCCGGCTCTCGAACTGGAGAAAGAAGCCGCCCTGCAGAAGTGCCTGGTCGACGCTATTCAGGCCGGGTTCATCGACTCAGCTCACGACATCTCCGAGGGCGGCCTGGCGGTGACCGCGGCCGAGTGTACCTTCCTGCATCAGGTAGGCGCCCGCCTGGAACTGGCTGCCGGTGAGCTTCCTCCTGAGTGCCTGCTCTTCGCTGAGGATGCCAGCCGGGTGCTTGTCTCCTGCGACCCCGAGCAGGTTCCGCGAATCCAACAATTAGCGCAAAAATATGGGGTCGCCGCCGACCTCATCGGGGCTACAATCCCTGACAATCTGGAAATCATGGTGGATGGTCGGCGGGTGGTCTCG
>DATGIY010000355.1:0-7753 GCA_035295475.1 Terriglobales bacterium | reverse complement strand
CGCGGAGAAACCGCAACCGGTGGCCGGGTAGGGCAGAGATTTGGCGGCCGGCTGTGACCGCAGTCACCGCCAAATACCCCGGTCGCCGACATACGCTAGTGGCATTCAAAGGTTCGGGACAGCTTTGATTGATGGGATTACAACTCGCGGGAAAATTGCTGTGCTCCTGGCCGCAGCCGCTCTGGCCACTTCCCTGCTGGCCCCCACAGCGGTAGCGCAGAATCCGCTAAGCCTGCAGCAGGCGGTCAGCGTGGCGCTGGAGAAAAATTCCCAACGCAAGATGGCGCTGGCCGATCAGCGCGCCGCCGCGGCGGGGGTGCAGGAAGCGCGCTCCGGCCTGTTGCCCCGTCTGGGATTCACTGAGAGCGCGATCCGCGGCAACGATCCCATCTATGTGTTCGGCACGCTGCTGCGGCAGCAGCGCTTCACCAGCGCCAATTTCGCCTTGAACGCGCTCAATACGCCCACGCCCATCGGCAACTTCAGCTCGCGCTTTTCCGGCAAGTGGAACCTGTTTGACTCGTTTGCCAACGTGAAAAACGTGGCTCGTGCCAAGGATCTTCAGCAAGCTGCGGGACACCAACTGGAACGCGCTGACCAGGAGACCATCCTTCGCGTGGTCCAGGCCTACCTGGGACTGCTACTGGCGCAGAAACAACAAGATGTGGCGGAGCAGTCGGTGAAAACGGCGCAGTCAATCCTGGACCGCAGCCGCGCCCGCTATGAAAGCGGTGTAGTTGTGCAGTCCGATTTGCTGAGCGCGCAGGTGCGCCTGGCCGGCCGGCAAGAAGAGCTGATCCGCGCGCGCAACAACGCGGCCTTCGCGGCCGCGCAGTTGGATACCGCCATGGGTGTGCCTCCCGATGAGCAGTTTCAGCTATCCCAGGCACTAAGCGAGGGCAGTCTGCCTCAGGCAGCTCTCGCACATCTGGAGAAGCGCGCCTTGGCCTCTCGTCCCGACCTCAAGCAGATTGAGGCGCAGCAGATGGCGCAGGAGAAGAGCGTATCGATCGCCAAGTCCGCTTTCGGACCAAAACTGAACGCCTTTGGCGGTTGGGAAACTGATAGCGCCACGCTGTCCCAAGTGCAGGGCAACAACTGGGTGGCAGGACTGGAACTGCAGCTGGATTTATTCGAGGGCGGTGCGAAGAAGGCGCAGCTGACGCGGGAAAAAGCTTTGCAGGAGCGGATGGTAGCGGCGCATCAGGCGGCCAGCGACCAGGTGCGCCTGGAGGTGCGGCGCGCCTACTACGACTTCGATTCCGCGCGCCAGCAAACAGGCGTCGCGCAAGCGGCTGTGGGGCAGGCAGAAGAGAGCATGCGCATCAATCAGAACCGCTACGACGCGGGAATTACCACGATTACAGATTTGCTCACCATCGAAGAAGCTATGCGGCGGGCGCAAACCGACTACTGGGAAGCTGTTTACCGCCTGCGCACCAGCTACGCCAATCTGGAGCTGGCCACGGGGACCCTGAGCGCCAGTTCGCCGGTGATCATGCCATGAACAAGATCATTCATCTGCAACCGACAAAGCCCGCTCTTATCCGAAGTTTCGCCGCGGCTTCCATCGTCGCCGTCTCTGTGATCCTCGCGGCTTGCAGCAGTGAGCCGCGCACGGTCTCTGCTGCGCCGGAAGTTGTGCGTGGCGTGCAGGTGCTTACGGCACAGCGCGCCACGGTTCCCGACTGGCTGGAGGCCGTAGGCACCCTGCAGGCCGCGCAAACCAGCCAGCTATCCAGCCAAATCATGGGCAATGTTACAGAAATGAGGGTGAAGGAGGGTGATCGGGTCCGGCGCGGCGAAGTGCTGGCCGTGCTGGCCGACGCGGAGACGCGGGCGGCGGTAGAACAGGCGACGGCGGCGCAGGCGGCGGCGCAGCAGGAAATTGTGGCCGCCGACTCCGAATATGGGCTGGCCGAGGCCACGTTCAAGCGTTACCAGGATCTCTATAACAAGAAATCGGTGAGCCCGCAGGAATTCGACGAGGTAAAGGCGCGAGAGCAGGCTGCGGCGGCGCGCCGGCAACTGGCGCGCGCGGGAGAGGCGCGGGCGCAAGCGGCGCTGGCCCAGGCGCAGACCACGCTTGGTTACACCCGCGTGCGGGCGCCTTTTGACGGCCTGGTAACGGAAAAACGCGTTGACCCAGGCACGCTGGCCAGTCCCGGAATGCCCCTGCTGGTAATTGAGGATCAGCACCGGTTTCGTCTGGAGGCCAGCGTTGACGAAGCCGACATTCACTTGCTCAAGCTGGGACAATCCGTGCCGGTTACGCTCGATTCCCTGCCCGGCGCGCAATTCAGCGGACGAGTGGCACAAATTTTGCCGGCAGCCGATCCCGCCAGCCGCAGCTTCATCGCGAAAGTGGAATTGCCGGCGGATGCCCGTCTGCGCTCCGGATTATTTGGGCGAGCTCGCATTTTGCGCGGCGAGCGGCAAGGAATCCTGATTCCGCGCAGCGCGGTAATAGATCGCGGCCAGTTGCAAGGGATTTACGTGATCGGCGCCGACCAGCTCGTCTCCCTGCGCTACATCACCCTGGGCAGGCCCGATGGCGGGCAAGTCGACGTGTTATCCGGCTTGGCCGGCGGCGAGCGGGTGGTGGCTTCGCCGGGAGATCGAGAACTGGGCGGCAAGCGGGTGGAGAGCAATTAGCCGTTAGCAATTAGCACTTAGCCATGCAACGGCATTACTGAAATCTACGAGACCGTTGAGGGACTAAATGCTAATTGCTAAGTGCTAAGGGCTCGTGCTGATTTTATCCGCGTTCATCTGCGGCGAATAGATATTCATGAAACATGCTGACGACAATTCGTCGATGCTGCGGGCGGCAGGCCGCATCGCGCACAGCTTCATTCAGTCGAAACTGACGCCGCTGGCCATCACCGCGGCCCTGCTGCTGGGCGCGTTTGCCATCTGGCAAACGCCGCGCGAAGAAGAACCGCAGATCATCGTGCCCATGCTCGACGTCTTTGTGCAGATGCCGGGGGCCAATGCCAAAGAAGTCGAGCAGCGTGTCACCATTCCCATGGAGAAGCTGCTGCGCGAGGTGCCGGGGGTGGAGTACCTCTACTCCATCAGCCGCCCCGGCGTGAGCATGGTAATTGTCCGCTTCTACGTGGGGCAAAAAGAAGAAGACGCGATCGTCCGCACCTACAACAAGCTGTATTCCAACTTCGACCGCATTCCCCCGGGAGTTTCTCAGCCCATCATCAAGGTGCGCTCCATCGATGATGTGCCCATCCTCGCCCTGACCCTCTGGGGACCAAATTACAACAGCTATCAGTTACGGCGTATTGCCGGCGAGCTGGAGCAATCCATCAAGCAGCTGGACGACGTTTCCGAAACCAGGATTATCGGCGGCCAGCCGCGCCAGGTGCGGGTGGTGCTGGACACGCAAAAGCTGGCGGCTTATGGGTTGACCCCAGGCGCCGTGACCGCCCAGCTGCAACAGGCGAACAGCCGCGGGATCGCGGGCAGCTTCGCCCGCGACAATCAGGAATTTGCTGTCGAGGCTGGCCGTTTTCTGATGCGCAGCGAAGACTTGCAGCAGGTCGTAGTCGGAGTCCATCAGGGGCGCCCGGTCTACCTGCGCGACGTGGCGCAAAAACTGGAAGACGGACCGGCAGAGCCCGACAACTACGTTCTGTTTGCCAATGGCGCCGGAGCGCCCCTCCTGGCCAGCGCAGGCATGATTTCCGCAAATCCGGCGGCAACGCAAGCTGGCGCGGCCGGGGCAGAATATCCCGCCGTCACCATCACGATTGCCAAGCGCAAAGGCACAAACGCCAGCATCATCGCCGACCGCGTTCTAGCGCGCGTGCATGAACTGCGCGGCAACCTGCTCGCCAATGACCTGCAGGTCACGGTGACCCGCAATTACGGCGAAACCGCAAAAGATAAGTCGAACGAACTGCTCAAGCATCTGCTCATCGCCACCCTTTCGGTTACGCTGCTGGTCGGGCTTGCTCTGGGCTGGAGAGAGTCGGGCGTGGTGCTGCTGGCCGTGCCGGTAACGCTGGCACTCACCCTGGCTATTTTCTATTTCTACGGCTACACCCTGAACCGCGTGACCCTGTTCGCGCTCATCTTTTCCATCGGCATCCTGGTGGACGACGCCATCGTGGTAGTGGAAAACATAGTGCGCCACTTCCGCCTGCCTTCCAGCCGCGGACGCAGTCTGGCAGCCGTGGCGGTGGAAGCGGTCGATGAGGTTGGCAATCCCACCATTCTCGCCACCTTCGCCGTAATTTCCGCCATCCTGCCCATGGCTTTCGTGCGCGGGCTGATGGGTCCCTACATGCGGCCGATTCCGGTGGGCGCCTCAGCGGCCATGGTGTTTTCCCTGATCGTGGCCTTTGTGGTGTCGCCCTGGGCGGCTCTGCGCCTGTTGCGCCATTACGCGGGTGACGAGGCCCACGGCCTTCATGAAAGCGAAGGCTGGACGACCCGCCTTTACCGCCGGCTCATGAATCCGCTGATTGCCGACGCACGCAAACGCTGGTTTTTCCTCGGCGGCGTGGTGGTCCTGTTGCTCGCCGCGGCGGCATTCGTGCCCCTGAAGCTGGTACACGTGAAGATGCTGCCGTTTGACAATAAGAGCGAGTTCCAGGTGATCGTCGACATGCCCGATGGCACTCCCCTGGAGCAGACCACGCAAGTGGCGCAGGCGCTTGGTCGTTATCTGGGACAGCAGCCTGAAGTTGTCAATTACGAAATTTACGCCGGCACTTCCGGTCCTTACAACTTCAATGGATTGGTGCGCCACTATTTCCTGCGTCGGGGACCAAACCAGGCGGATATCCAAGTCAATCTGCTGCCCCTGGACGAGCGCAGCGCGCAAAGCCATGAGATCGCGCGACGCCTGCGTCCCCAGCTGGTGGCCATCGCGCAACCATTCGGGGCTCGCATTAAGGTAGCCGAGGTCCCGCCCGGTCCCCCCGTGCTCGAAACACTGGTAGCCGAAATCTACGGCCCCGACCTCAAGCGGCAAACGCAGGTGGCGGCGCAGATCAAAAAGGTTTTTCGGCATACCCCCGGCGTGGTGGATGTGGATTGGTACGTCGAGGATCCGCAAACCAAGTACGACATGCAAGTGGATCTCGATAAGGCGGCGCTGCATGGCATTTCCGCTGCCGACGTGACTCAGACCCTGCACATCGCCCTAAGTGGCGCCGAAGCCGGCCTGCTGCACAGTCCCAATTCCCGGGAAGATGTGCCGATCGAAGTGCGGCTGGCGCGTCCTGACCGGTCCGGCATACAGGCACTGGGCGAACTCAAGCTGCCAACTGCCGACGGTCACCAGGTTTCGCTCAGCGAAGTGACCGATGTCGCGCAAACTACGATTGACACCAGCATCTACCGCAAGAACATGCGTGACGTGGTGTACGTGACCGGGGACGTCGCCGGAGAAGAGGAAAGCCCTGTGTACGCGCTGCTGAAGATGCGGGGCCCGATCTCTCAGATCAAGCTGCCTGAAGGCTATCCCCTACAGCAGTACATGGGCACCACCCTGCCCGAATCCAGCGAGCGCCTGAGCATGAAGTGGGATGGCGAGTGGCACATTACGGTGGAGGTATTCCGCGACCTGGGGCTGGCCTTCGCCGCCGTGCTGGTGCTGATCTACATCCTGGTGGTGGGTTGGTTCAAATCGTTTAAGACCCCACTGGTGATCATGGCGCCCATTCCCCTCACTCTGGTGGGCATTCTGCCAGCCCACGCGATCATGGGCGCGTTCTTTACTGCCACCTCCATGATCGGCTTCATCGCGGGGGCGGGCATCATTGTGCGCAATTCCATCATTCTGGTGGACTTCATCGAGCTGCGACGGCGCCAGGGCATGCCTCTGTCAGAGGCGGTGGTGGACGCAGGAGCGGTGCGTTTCCGCCCCATGCTGTTGACTGCGGCGGCCGTGGTGGTAGGGGCGAGCGTCATTCTGTTCGACCCGATTTTCCAGGGATTGGCCATTTCCCTGATGGCGGGAGAGGTTGCGTCCACCGTGCTTTCGCGCATGGCGGTGCCGGTTTTGTATTACCTCAGCGAGCGGAACGGAAAGGCGGCGCGAAAGCCACTGCATCCCGTGTTGGCGCAAAGTGCGGACTAGTACTTAGGCGCTTCCAGGGGATTACATTACGGAGGTAATTTATGACCATTGAACGCTCTTTAAGACTTATCGCAGGCACTTTTATACTGGCTTCGCTGGCCCTGGGACATTGGGTAAGCCCGTATTGGTACCTGTTCACCGCCTTTGTGGGCTTAAACCTGTTCCAATCTGGTTTCACCAACTGGTGCCCTATGATGGCGTTCTTGCGCCGCTTAGGCGTACCTGCGGTCTGTGAGCCGGGTACGTCCAGACTCAAAGCAGGCGTGGCCGGTGTCAAATAAGAAAGGGGATATATGTTGAAACTGCAGAAGGTAAATCGAGCCATTCGTAAGGTGGCAGTGCTGTGGGGCCTTACCAGTATTGCATTGTTGCTGATGCCCCTGATTCGAGTTGTAGCAGGTTCATAGGGGTTCCCTCGCTTTAGGGCGTGGGCGCGGACTCGCGATCTGACACGCAAAACCGCTGCTAACTCCTTTGTTCCCCAATTGCACCCCGATCTACTCCAGATTGCATTTCGCATCAGCCGTGTGCGACAAGGCACGCCAGTAACGGCCAAATCTCACCTCCCTAGGTGACCTCAATCACAGCACCGGTCAAGAGAAGTGTTGAAACTTGCCATAGGACGCGGTGAGTCCTGATGAGTTCTTAAACACCGTGTCCAGCGGCCTAATTTCTTAACTTAGGGAGAGGAAAGTCATCATGAAATTCAGCAAACTCGCGATCCTGGTGGGAACAATCGCTGTGGCGTTATTCATCATGTTGCCCAATCTGTCTTGGGCCGAAGACGGTGCAGCGCTCTACAAAGCAAAGTGTGCGGTTTGCCACGGCGCCAACGGGGAAGGCAAGCCGGCAGCCAAGATTCCCAGCCTGGTCGAAGAAAAGACCCAGAAGATGTCGGATGCCGAACTGACCGACTTCATCGCCAATGGCGGCCCCAACAAGAAGCCGACCCATGCTTTTGAGAAAAAGGGAGTGACGCCGGAGCAGGTTAAGGCACTGGTCGCCCACATTCGCGAGATGGCGAAAAAGTAAGGCATTGCAGTCCCTGCTTGAAGCGCTGCGGCCACCAAACGCTTGGGACTGGTGGCTGGTATGAACCTGGAGTGACCGGTGAAGCAGTCAATGGCAAATCGGCTGCTCGACCTGCAGCGCGGTCCGGCACCTTTCCCCGGCCCGCGTCCGGCACTCCGCCCGGCGTCCACAGGGACCGCCCACCCGAGCCTCCCACCAGCGGGGCTCGGGTGGTTTCATTTTTGCCCTAAACCGGGCCGGCATGCATTTTTCCTTTCCCCCGCCGCGATCAACGCCACCGCCGAAAGCTCCCAGCCCGCGGCCCATAACGGGGAGCAACTTCCGGGGAGACACCCATGAGCAAGGCTCTCTTATACGACGCCACGCTGTGCATCAATTGCAAGCAGTGTGAACAGGCGTGCGCGGACAAGAATAAGCTGCCCTACAACGATTCCGTTGCCGCGGAATCCTGGCAGTCGGATCACAAATTCACAGTCGTTCTGGCCAAAGGCGACAAATTCATGCGCCGCCTGTGCATGAATTGCCAGGATCCCGCTTGCGCTTCGGTATGTCCGGTAGGAGCCATGCGCAAGACGGCGGACGGCCCTGTGATTTACGAAGAAAGCCGCTGCATGGGCT
>DATGIY010000354.1:0-3515 GCA_035295475.1 Terriglobales bacterium | reverse complement strand
CGCGCTCACGGCAGCTAAGAGAAGGAAAACCAACGGCAGCAAAGCGACAGTATTTCGTCTGTACATTTCTATTCCGCTAAAAGCCGCCCATGTTAGGCCGCGCTCCGCAACTGCGTCAAACCTCCGCCTGCAAATTGTCCGCCAGCCATTTACAATCGATCCTTGCTGGTGCGAGCACTGGCCACTGAGTACTGACAACTGCTTTTATGCCCGACGTTCGTCGCGGTCTCATCATCGTGAATACCGGCCCCGGCAAGGGCAAGACGACTGCCGCCATGGGCACGGCTTTGCGCGCGGTCGGCCAGGGCATGCGCGTGCTCATGTTGCAATTTTTGAAAGGCTCATGGCACTACGGCGAGCTCGACGCGGTCAAGGCTTTCGGTGACCGTTTCCTCATGAAGCAGATGGGCCGCGGCTTCGTGAAAGTGGGCACGGAAAAGCCCGACCCCGAAGACGTTCGCCTGGTGGAGGAAGCCTGGGCCGAGGGCGCTCGCGCCATCAACTCCCGTGACTGGGACCTGGTTATTTTGGACGAAATTAATTACGCCATCAGCTATGGCATGCTGGACGCGGCCAAGGTCGCGGAGGTGCTCAAGACTAAGCCTCCGATGGTGCATGTTATATTGACGGGCCGCAACGCCCATCCGACAATTGTCGAGTTGGCCGACACGGTCACGGAGATGCGCCAGGTCAAGCACGCCTATGAGAAGGGCGTCGAGGCCCAGCGCGGAATCGAATACTGAAATTGAGTAATTGTGTAATCGGGTAATTGTGTAAATTTGTAATTTAGTAATTTGTAATTGGCAATTTAGAAATTGCTAACGCAAGGGCAGCTGCAACGGCCACTTGATCTTGAATTACAAATTACACAATTACTCAATTACAAATTTCTGACAACTGGCAACTAAGTACTGACAACTGGTTTCTATGGCTTGGTTCAAACGCGAAGGCGGAGAGCTGGACACCTCGGGCGAAAAAAAGGTTCGCACCGAGGGCTTGTGGGTGAAGTGTGACCAGTGCCGCCAGATTATCTGGAAAAAGGATTTGGCGGAGAATCTCAACGTCTGCCCCAAGTGCGACCGCCATTTCCGCATCGACGCCCGTACCCGCCTGGCGCAACTCCTCGACGGCGAATACCAGGTGGAGGATGCCGGCCTGGTCTCCACCGATCCCCTGAAGTTTGTGGACTTGAAGTCGTATCGCCAGCGCCTGCAGCAGGCGCAGGCCGACACCGAACTGAAGGACGCCGTGATCAACGCCAGCGGCCAGCTGGAAGGCCGCCCGGTTATCGTCAGCGCCATGGAGTATTCCTTCATCGGCGGCAGCATGGGCGCCGTGGTCGGGGAAGCGATCGCCCGCGCCGTGGAGCGCGCCACCGACAGCAAGATCCCGCTGATCATCGTCTCCGCTTCCGGCGGCGCGCGCATGATGGAGGGCGTGGTCAGCCTCATGCAGCTGGCCAAAATTTCCGCCGCCCTGGCCCGCATGCACGAAGCGCGTGTGCCCTACATTTCCGTGCTCACCGATCCCACCACCGGCGGCGTCACCGCCTCCTACGCCATGCTGGGCGACTTGAACATCGCCGAACCCGGCGCGCTCATCGGTTTTGCCGGCCCCCGCGTCATCGAGCAGACGATCCGCCAGAAACTGCCGGAAGGCTTCCAGCGCAGCGAATTCCTGTTGGAGCACGGCATGCTCGACGCCGTCGTTCACCGCAAGCAGCTCAAGCCCTACATCGCCCGCGCGCTGGCGTTTATGGCGGGAGCAGCTGCCTAGCTGACTGGCTGTCTGGCTCACCCCGCTTTCCTTGCTGAATTTGCCTGTGGAATACTGTTTCCATCTTGCGCATCCAGCTGAGCCAAGGCGCCAGTCCGCTGGCCAGCTAGAAAGCCAGACAGCTTTGTCCTACGACACCGCGGTCGCGAACCTGTACGCGCTCGGCCACGAGCTGGCCCGTACGCCTTCGCACAAGTTTGACTTAAAGCACATGCGCGTGCTGCTGGCCGCGCTCGACCATCCCGAGCGCCGTTTTCCCTCGCTGCTGATCGCGGGCACCAACGGCAAAGGTTCCACCGCCGCCACCCTGGCTTCGATTCTGCGGGCTGCCGGATACCGCACCGCTCTCTACACCTCTCCCCATCTGGTTCGCCTGAATGAGCGGATTCGCATCAACGGCGAGGAAATCGCCGACGCGGATTTCGCCCGCTTTCACGATCGGGTGGAGCAGACGGCTGATCGCCTGGTTGCCGCCGGCGAACTTCCCTGGCATCCCAGCTTCTTTGAGATGCTGACCGCTATCGCCTTCGAGCATTTTGCCCAGGCCCAGGTGGACATCGCCGTCCTCGAAGTCGGTATGGGCGGCCGCCTGGACGCAACCAACGTGGTCGAGCCTCTGATCTCGGTGATTACCGATATCTCTCTCGATCACCAGAAATTTCTCGGCCACACCATTGCTGAGATCGCGGGCGAGAAGGCCGGCATCATTCATCCCGGCGGCGCCGTGGTCACCTTGCCGCAGCATCCCGCAGCCAATGACGTGATCGGCAACACCGTTCTGGCCCGCGGCGCTCGCGCCATCAGTGCCGCGCCCTATGTGCCCGCCCTCGCCCCCGCAGCTGAACCTGTGCTGCTTGAAGATGCTCACCCAAGCGTGGAAGCGCACGGCTCCAGCCGTGCGAAACAGCAGCTATGTGAGAACGGGACTTTAGCCCCTGTATTTCGCACTTCTTATCTTCTGGAAGTCATGGGCGAGCAGATCCTGGTGGAATCTCCGCTCCTCGGCCGCCACCAATACCGCAATATTGCCCTGGCCATCGCCGCCGCCGTCGAACTCAATTCCTCTTGTGTAGGGCCAGCCTCCCCCAATGGCAATGCCCGTGTGGGGACAGCCGCCCCCGGGCCGGGGTCCCCGGCACGCCCGCTTTTGCGTGCTGGGGTGGTCGGCTGTCCGGGCGAGCGCAGCTCGCCAAAGCCTTTCCGGATCACTCCTGCCGCCATCGCTCAAGGTATTCGGGAAACTCATTGGCCAGGCCGATTCCAGGTCGTCCCCGCTCATAATTCCTGGCCTGAACTCGTCCTCGACGTGGCCCACAATCCCGCCGGCGCCTGGGCCTTGCGTTCCGCGCTTTCCCAGTACGGCTCCGACCGCCCCCTCACTTTCATCTTTGGCGCCATGCGCGACAAGGCCATCGCCGAAATTGCGGAAATACTTTTTCCCCTGGCCCAGCGTGTGATCGCCACCCGCGCCGACAATCCCCGTTCCGCCGCGCCGGAAGAAATTCGCGATGCCGCTGCCCGCACTGGCACGGAGATCCTTTGTGCTGACGATGTTCCCGCCGCCCTTGCCCAGGCCCGCGCCCATGCCGGGCCCCAGGGCTTGGTCGTAATCACGGGTTCGATTTACATTGTGGGAGAGGCGATGCGCGAACTGGGGCTTCGCGCCTGAATCATTGAACCCTAATTCCAACCAGCAGCTTGCAACGGAATCGTTTGTGGCGCGGCCGCCCTCGGCCGCG
>DATGIY010000353.1:0-3300 GCA_035295475.1 Terriglobales bacterium | reverse complement strand
GGTTCCGTGGAACCCTTCGGCACATCAGGAAAATCCATTTTTCACCTCGACATGGATGCTTTCTTCGTCTCGGTGGAGGAATTGTTTGAACCTTCGCTGCGCGGGAAGGCGGTGGTCGTGGGTGGACAAAGGGATGAGCGTGGCGTGGTTTCTGCTGCTTCTTATGAAGCTCGCAAATTTGGCGTGCATTCGGCCATGCCCCTGCGCAGTGCCGCCAAGCTTTGCCCGCACGCCATTTTTGTGAACGGCCATCCCGAACGCTACCGCCAATACTCAGAAAAAGTCCACCAGGTACTGCAAACCTTTTCTCCACAAATCGAGATGGTCTCGATTGACGAAGCATTTTTAGATATGACCGGCACAGAACGCCTCCACGGTCCTCCGTTGCACGCCGCTCATGCTCTTCACGATGCTATCCAGGCGCAGACCGGACTGAACTGCTCGATCGGCATTGCCAATTCACGACTCGTGGCCAAGGTGTCGTCCGACCAAGCAAAGCCCAACGGCGTGCTCTGGATATTGCCGGGAAACGAAGCCGCATTCCTGGCGCCGCTTCCCGTGCGCAGGATTCCCGGAGTGGGAAAGGTAACAGAGCAGAACCTGCTGGCGCTTGGCATCCACACGGTAGCTGACCTCGGCCGTTTCGACGAGACCTTCCTTGAGGAGCGCTTTGGAAAATGGGGACTGGCGCTGGCGGGCAAAGCGCAAGGCCGCGACGCGGGTGGCTGGTTCGACTCCGAAATCGGCGCTGATGAGGATGCCAAGTCCATCAGCCACGAGCACACCTTTTCCCGGGACACAGCGGATGCTCAACTGCTGGAAGCGACGCTGCTTCGCTTGGCCGAGATGGTCGGCCGGCGCCTGCGCGAGGCCGAACTACACGCGCGCACCGTGCAACTGAAGTTGCGCTATAGCGACTTCAGCACTATCACCCGCGCCCATACGCTTCCCAGTTCCACGCAACTCGATACTGAAATATTCGAGCAGGTGCGAGGCTTGTTTCGCAATCACTGGAAGCGCGGGCAGCCCGTTCGTCTGTTGGGAGTCCACGCCTCGTCGTTTGTCCCGGAGGAAAACCAGCTTGCTTTGCTCGATGACGATAAACAACGCCGCTGGCGCCAGGCGCTCTCCGCCGCCGATCATCTGCGCGATAAATACGGAGAATCGGCGGTCGGCTTGGGCGGGGGACTGAGAGCGCGTTTCCGCGAACGGGTTCATGAGAACCCCGCCGGCTTGCCGGGAAAGACGAAAAAACCGCCTCAGTGAAAGGTCAAAAAGAAACCCGCGCCCCTGGCTGCGGCGCGGGTATATTTCGCGGGTAGCGGGGACTTCCTACCAGATAGCAGCGTTGATCTTGTCCACCCACTCGTACCAGGGATCGCCCGCGCTGTCCGTGTCCTGCTGAAACTGCACGCCGAAGTCATCTCCCCAGCTGGTGCCGACCGCCGGCACCCAGGCGTCGATCTTGTACTGGGTGTTGTCCACTTGTAGAGCCACATAATGCAGGTATTTGGTGTTCTGATCGCGCTCCACGTACCAGGTGAGCTTGTGCCATTGGTTAGGAGCAAATTTGTTGCATGCGACCCCGGTCGGTTGCCAGTAACGGCCGGTGTTATTCCAGATATCCCAATGTCCGCCGGCGTAATTACACTCCGAGCCGAACATGTACTTAAATCCATTGGTGGAGAAGTAGGTGTCAAACTCCAGCGCCTGTACCACGTAGGCTCCGTTCGGCTGCTTGGTCTGGGAGGCATTCCACAGGAAGCTCATGGTGTACTCGATGTGATTAGCCCAGTTTTGCGCCCCGAACTTGTGCACAAACAGGTCGTCTGCCCAGGGCACGTAGCCCCCGATCCAGGTTTCGATACCGCTGCCGTCCAGCGAGCGATTGCTGACAAACTGCTTCATCCAATACTGCGCCACGGGACCGTTGGCGCACACCGTGCAGCCTATCCAACCGGTCATATTGTCAACATTGGAGAAGAATTTGGCATTCGCGGGCGGAGTCGGGATCAGGCCGCCGCCAGTCAGCGTTCCACCGTTCTGAGTTGCGTTTACACCTCCAGTGGTCACGGTCAGATAAGCGCTGCCGAAACCTCCCGTAGTGTCCCAGGCGCGAACCACCAATTGGTGGGAACCGGGCGCAATATTCAGCCACTCGCTGATTTTCGTGGCCGAGGTGTTCTGGCGAAATACCAGCACGGAGTCCACGTAGATACACCAGCCGGTGATGGGGTGGGAGGAGCCGGCTGTGGCAATGATGTCTGCCGGGGAGTTCGAGCCAACAGGTTGCACGGAAACGGAAATGGAGGCAAGACAGGGGACCGCGATCAAGATAAGGCCCGCGAGCAACTTCATCACAAAGCGCATTGGACAAGCTCCTTCAGCATGAGTTAACGAACTTGGTGCTCGTGCGTTGTGAATGACTTCAGGGCGGGCCGGCGATCACCCCTCCCCAGCGCGATTGACGATTTGAGGGACTCAGGAATAGCAGCTTGCGGGCGCGAATCCCATTCGCGATAAACCTGAAAAACACTCGGGCATCGGCACCGAGGTTCCACTCAGAATGTCTAGGTATTTACCCTGACGAACCGGCCTGACTCAAAATGAGCGGGGCGGAGGGCCCGCTAGCTCCCCGGCAGGGCTCAATTGCAGAAAAGGAACAAGATTGCGGAACGAACTCTACAGCCCCGCTTCAATCCGCGAGCGCGGATCGAGGTAGTCTCGGAGAGCGTCCCCGATGAAATTGAAGGACAGCACCGCCAGCATTACGGCGGCAGCGGGAAACAATACCAGATGGGGCGCATCGAAAAGGTGCGCGCGACCGTCATTGAGCATGGAGCCCCAACTCGCGGTGGGCGGCGGCACTCCCAAGCCGAGAAAACTCATAGTCGCTTCCGCCAGCACCGCGCCGGCCATTCCGATGGCAGCTTGCACGATGACCGGCTGAATAATGTTAGGCAAGATATGCCGGGTAATGATGCGCCAATCGCTCGCTCCCAGCGCCCGCGCCGCTTCCACGTATTCCCGCTCGCGGGCGGCCATGACTTGCGCGCGCACAAGCCGCGCATAACCCACCCACCCCCCCAACGAGAGCGCCAGGATGAGGTTGAAGATGCCCGGCCCGCGAAAGGCCACAAACGAGATAGCAATCAGGATGCCGGGAAAAGAAAGGAATGCATTCATGAGAATGACGTTGACGAAGCGGTCCACTTTTCCGCCGTAGTAACCGGCAATGGAACCGATCACCAAGCCGAGAAAGAGCGCGCCCGCCACCACGCTGCTGCCCACCAGCATGGA
>DATGIY010000352.1:0-3096 GCA_035295475.1 Terriglobales bacterium | reverse complement strand
CAGGATTCCGCCACCGGCGATTTCAGCACCCCCACCCTTTCCCCGCGGTTGTCGACGCCCGGAGGGCCGCCCTCCGAGCCGGTCTTCATTCCGCACTTTTCCATGCCGGTGACTTTCCGTCCCACAGCCGCGGGCGCGCGTAGCGGTCAATTTGTATTGGTGGAATCTGCTGGGAGCGCTACCCACGTTGTTCAACTGACGGGAACAGGCGTAACTGACTTCAGCCTCAGCGTGGACCCCAACTCCAACCAGGTCTCAGTGCGTGGGGGTGGCAGTTCGACGGCCTCACTGGTCCTGTCCGCGGCCCCGGGGTTTACCGGGTCAGGGTCGTTCTCATGCAATGGGCTGCCAGCGGGAGCAAGCTGTGCGGCGTCCCCCGGCAGCTTCAGTTTTTCCGGCGCAGGTGGAACACAGAGCATCATCCTTACGCTCAGCACCACGGGAACATTCGCTTCGCTACAAAACCATCCTGGAGGATGGTGGTGGGCAGGACTTTCAGTGTTCGGATTGGCCCTTGCAGGAAGAAAACCTCGCCGCCGGGTTCGCAGTCTGGCTATGCTCGGCTTGCTGACCGTAACCATGCTGATGGTTTCCTGCGGCGGAGGCAGCAACGGATCTTCACAGGGGCCGCCGGGCAACACGCCTCCCGGAACATTCAACATCACCGTAACAGCATCCTCCGGAGGCACCAGCCGGAGCGCGGTGGTGATACTGGTCGTACGGTAACCCTTCTGACCCAGCATTTACGCTTCATCCGGACCGGAGTGTCGCTGTCGCTTGCAACCACCGAACTAGGTTTATCGCGTTGCGCGCAAGCCAGATCCGTGGGCGCATCCCCGCAGATTCAAAACAAAAGCAGCCGCGAATTGCACGAAAGACCGAACCATCAATGATGGATTTAGTCCTCGAACAATTCGCAGCTGCGATGCGGCTAATTCGGATCAACCGCTATTGCACTGCCACAGTTCCCTGTGCGGTGTTGTTGGCTTTGTTCAGGTCCTGCGTGCGTGCGGAGACCGTCACCTTGTTAGTAATGTGTAAGCCGGAAGCGGCAATCGCTTTCAGGTTGATCTTCACCCCAAAGCTCTGCCCTTTTTCCAGCCTGGTTTTGTGGCAGACAACGCTGCCGGTGGTAGCCCCCGCGACCGGCACCGAACACGAGCTGGCCGTGCTGTTTGAGATGCTGGAAAAACTGAAGCCTGCGGGAATGGTGTCAGTCAGCACCACGGCATCGCTGCCGTCGGGGCCAAGATTGCTGACGGTTGCGGTGAAGCCGACGATCGTCCCGCGCGAAACCAGCGTTGCGCTTTGCGTCATCGTAATCTTCAGGTCCGCGGCAATCACTATCTTGGCGAAGAAGGCGTCGCTACGGCCTTTGAGACCCGGCTGGAAGGCGTCTGGGGTAACTGGATAGTCCGTGTCTGTGGTGTTGCCGGCCACCCAGGCGTTCCATGACGGATCAACGAAGATGGGCCCGCCAAAGGTACCGTGGCTGCCGCCGAGCAGCGTGGAATAGTAGAGAGAATTTCCGCTAGGCTGCAGGACTTCAACGTAGGCGTTGGTGGCGCCCGCGGGCAGGGTCTTTTTAAACGCATTGGTCGTGGTCGGGAAATCGGCGGAATTGGTGCTTCCGGCCACAAAGGCCATGCCGGCGCTGTTCAGGGAAAGACCACCGACAGAATTATTGTTATTGCTGCCGCCGAGGAATGTGGAATACAGCAGCGTGCCGCCGCCCGGACTGAGCTTGGTAACAAAGCCTTCCGGGCAAGGAACGGCGGGGCCGTTGACTTGTTGGCAATTCGTTCCGGTCAGAGAAGTCCGAAATGCCCCTGTGGTGGTATGAAAACCTGTCTCCGCTATTCCCGCGACGTAGACGTTATGGCTGGAATCAATCGCGATCCCTCCCGGCGCAAAGGCCCCGTGAAGGAGAGTGCCGAACACCAGCGCCGATCCGGCCGCGTTCAGTTTGGCGACAAACACGCTGTTATTGCCGGTACCGAACGCTGCTCCATGAGGAAAAGTGCCGCCGCCCAGCATCTCCCCGGCCAGGTACGCATTGGCGGAGGAGTCGATGGCGACGGCATCCACCTCAGAAGTTGCGCCGGAGCTGCCCATGAAGGTGCTGTAGACCACAGAAGCCGAGGGCGTCTGGTTGGTGTCAAACTTGACGACAAAGCCGCTGCCATCCGCGTTCGGCAAAGTTTTTTGGAACGCTCCGGAGGTCACGGGAAAGCAGGGAGCGCCGGTAGCGCCCACCAGCCAGAGGTGGCCGGAATTATCCGCCGCCATGCCGCGGGGAAATGAGTTTGCAAACGTCTGGCAATCGGTCGCCGCAAACACCCGTGTAAAGGCCAGCTTGGAGCCATCCAGGCTGAGCTTGTCCACATGCATTCCCTGGTCAAACCCGGGGCTTGGCTCCAGGTCCTCTTCGGAGATCGCCTCAGCGCTGTAGACGTGGCCTGCCGGATCCACCGTCATGGCGTTAACCTCGACGCGCAGAAAAGTAGAGTAGATCAGGATCTTTCCCGTGGGATCGAACTTGGAGACAAAGCCGCTCTCGGTAAAAGAACCCACATGAAATTCCGGCTGCATTTTCGGGGCGCGGTCGAAGGCGCCCGCCGTTGTGGGAAAGTCCGTGGCGCTCGTGGAACCCGCAACGTAGACGTTGCGATGGCCATCCAGCCCGATGCCCCTGATGGCGGTGTCAGCCGGGAAGGTATTGCCTTGGTCATCCTGACCTGTGGTGCCCCCAAGGTGCGTGGAATAGACCAGCACGGGATCAATGGTAACCGGAAGATTGCGGTCATATTCTCCCAGTGTGATGCCCAGCCGGTTCTCGCCCAGCAACTTCCACTGCGCCGCAATGGGCTTTGTCTTGCCATTCACCATCTGCCATGCGACAGGCGTCGTCTCGCGCAGGCGGAATTTGCCCAGCGCCAGTTCCGCGTCGCCCGCCGGCGTTAGCTCCAGCCGGTCCAGTTCCTCAAAGCGTAGGACAATCCGCTGCGGATCGGCTCCCGGCGCAAGCACAAAGTCGTGCTCCACGTGACGGTCGTGTCCGTAGAAGCGCACATCAATGCCCGGATACAGGCCGGA
>DATGIY010000351.1:0-10573 GCA_035295475.1 Terriglobales bacterium | reverse complement strand
GTAGATGCCAACCGTCTCGTAGGGCTGCAGTTCCCCCGGCAGTGGGACCACCAGATCGAGCCGGCGCGACACCACCTTTACGGTTTCCACCGAGGCGATGGACCCAGGCTCTGCCTCCGCGGGCCGCGGCGTCGCGGGAGCAGAACTGCAAGCCGGCAGGATCAGCGCGAGACTAAGGGCGCTGAGCAGGCTCGCAAAGTTCCAGAAGCCACGCCCTTCCGGGCTGCTTTGCGGCGATAGGATCTTCATTGTCATAAATCTCCTCTGTTACCAATTCACAAAATCAACTCGCCTAAGTCGCCTGCGTGTAGTAAGGACTGGCAGGGTCCGACGGATCGAGCGATGGTGACGCCGTACTCACCTTCTCCTGCACCCCGGCAAAAACAAGTGGAAGCACCAGCAAGGTGGCCACGGTCGAGGCGATCAGTCCTCCAATCACAGCCCGGCCGAGCGGAGCACTCTGTTGCGCACCTTCGCCTAATGCCAAAGCCATGGGCACCATTCCAGCCACCATGGCAACACTGGTCATGAGAATGGGCCGCAGCCGGCTGGTGCTGCCGTAGCGAGACGCGTCCACGGCACTGGCGCCCGCGCGGCGGCCTTCTTCGGCGAAGGTCACCAGCAAAATGGAATTCGCTACCGAAACTCCCAGCGCCATGATGGCTCCCATAAAAGACTGCAGGTTGAGGGTTGTTCCCGAAAGCAGCAAGGCGAGAATCACGCCGCAGATTACCGCCGGCACGGTGGAGAGAACTACGGCTGCCAGCCGTAAAGACTGAAAGTTCGCGGCCAGCAGCAGAAAGATCACCACCACAGCAAAGCAAACGCTGATGCCAAGGTTGCGCAACGTCTCCTGCATGGGAGCAATCTGGCCGCGCACGTGAACAGTTACCCCGCGGGGCGGCGGACCGGCGGCGCGGATCGCGGCGTCGATCTGCCCAGCTGCGCGGCCCAGATCCTCCCCCTGGACGTTGGCGGTGAGCGAGACCATGCGCTCCATGTTGTAGCGGTCATATTCGCCCACTACGTTTCCATAGGAGAGTTGAGCTACATCACCCAGGTTGGGATGGTCGGAAGCGCGGTTCTGCATGAGCGGTATCTTGGCGACATCTTCGATCGATCCCATTTCCTCCTGGGGGACCTCAACCTGGACCTGATAGCCGATGCCGCTCTCCGGATCCTGCCAGAAGTTACGCGCCACGAAACGGCTGGACCAGGTAGCCGCGCTCAACGATTGCGCGATCTGCTGCGCGGTAATGCCCAGCTGCCCCGCTCGGATGCGGTCGATTTCGACGTTAAGGCTGGGATACTCCAGAGGCTGTCCATATTGCAGATCGCGTAAGTGCCGGATCTGGCTCAGCTGTGCCTGTACCCTTTCGGCGTAAGCGTGGTTGGTGGCCATGTGTGGCCCGTGAATTGCCACTTCGATCGGCGTAGGCGAGCCAAAATCCATGATCTGGCTGACGATGTCGCCGGGCTCGAAGGAGACGGTTGTACCCGGCAGGAGGACGGGAATGCGTTCGCGCAGGCGATCTTTCAATTGGCTGATCCGGATGCGGGCATCTTTTCTGAGCGCCACGCGCAGAACGGCTTCCTGCGGGCCGCTCGTCCACAGGTAAATCAAATTCACAGGATAGCTAGGGGGATAGGTGCCTACGTAGCCAATGCTGCTGCTGACATTGCCCGGACCAGCGAGTCTCTTGGTTTCCTCCAGCGCCTTCGCGGCCATCTGCGCCGTGGATTCGATGCGTGTCCCCGAGGGAGCGCGCAGGCGAAGCTGAAATTGATTGCTCTCCGCCTGAGGAAAAATTTCCCGCCCGAGACGCGGTCCCAGGCCCAGGATGATCACGGCGGTAAACGCGAGATAACCGATCAGGACAGCCCTGCGATTCCTGAAGGACGCTCCCAGCAGACGCGAATAGTGCCCGCGAAAACGGGCAAACCATGCCTCAGGCGACTCAGCGGCAACTGCACCGGATTTTCTATGCATCCAGATGAAGAGAACCGGTACTAGTGTGCTCGACAGAATGAACGACGCAATCATGGCGAAGCCCACCGCCAGGCACAGCGGCACGAAGAGCGCCCGCGTAATTCCCACCATCAAGAAAGAGGGCACAAAAACGGCGAGGATGGCCAGCATGGCGAGGAATTGCGGCAGTAGAGTTTGCCGGGTGGCGCTGAAGGCGGCGACCGCCGCTGACTCCGCCTGTTCCTGATGACGGTGGATGTTTTCCATCTCCACCGTGGCCTCATCCACTAGAATGCCCACGGCCAGGGCGAGTCCACCCAGAGTCATGATGTTGATGGTCTGATGCGTGAACCACAATCCGACGACCGCCGCCAGCAAGCTGAAAGGAATGGCGGCCACAACGATAAGAGCGCTTTTCCACTCCCGCAGAAAGAAGTAGACCATCAGCCCGGTGAGCAGCGCCCCCAGCAATCCTTCCCGCACCAGAGAATTCAGGGAATTTCGCACATATCCAGATTGGTCGAAGGAGAAGGCGACATGAACGTCGGCCGGCAGCGCCGCTTGAAAGCTGCTCATGCTCTCCTTCACTTCATTGACTACCGCCAGAGTTGAGGCGTCAGCGCGCTTGGTGACCGGCAGGTAGACCGTCTTGTGACCGTCTACCAGAGCGTAGCCCAGGGTGATATCAGCGCCATCCTCCACCCACCCCAAGTCGCGCAGGAAAACCGTAGGTCCATTGCCCAGGCGGACCGGCACATCTTCCAGTTGATGGATGTCGCGCACCACGGAATTGGTAGGAGTAATCCGGTCCAGGTTGCCGGTGCGCACATCGCCCGCGGGGGCAATTACGTTGCCGGAAAGCAGCGCCTTGACCACCTCGGAAGTTGACATCCGATAGGCGCTCAAGCGCTCGGGATTGACATGCACCACGATGGTTCGCGAACTCCCGCCGAACGGCGGCGGCGCAGAAACCCCAGGCAGGGTGGTAAATAGTGGGCGAACCCGATGCAGGGCGAGATCTTGCACTTCATTCACATTGCGGCTGGAAGTTGAAAACACCAGGTATCCAACCGGCACGCTGCCGGTATCGAACCGCAACACAAAAGGTGGCACTGTTCCCGGAGGCATGTACGCCTGGGCGCGGTTCACGTAGGAGATGGTCTGCGCCAGGGCCTGGTCCATGTCCGTTCCCGGCAAGAAGGAGAGCTTGAGCAGGCCAAAGTTTTCAATAGACTTCGACTCCACGCTCTGCAGCCCCGAGATATAGAGGAAGTTATATTCGTAGTAGTAGGTCAGGTAGCCTTCCATCTGGGCGGGGCTCATGCCGCCGTAAGGCTGCGCGACATAAATCACCGGCAGGTTCAGATCCGGAAAGATATCCACCGGCATGCGCGTGAGCGCAAAAATGGAACACAGCGCGACCGCGATTACTCCCACCAGAATCGTGATTGGCCGGCGCAGTGCTGTTTGGACGAAACGCATAAGTTAGGGGCCTCCCGGGGTGCGCTTGAGCAAGTCGAGGAATGGAGCCATGTTTCCCTGGGCGGCGGCCAGGTCGGCCAGTGCCCGCCATACATTCAGAGTCGCCAGGGCGTCATCGATTTCGGCCTGCAATAAGAGCCGCTGCGCTTCCGCGACATCCACCATCGTGCCCAGTCCCGCCTGGAAACGCGCTCGAGCCTGGATTTCGCTCTCCTTCGATGCCTGCAATTCAAAGGGTGTGTTCTCCGCTACGTGCCGCGCGCCTTCCAGCCGCGCCTGCGCCTGCGCCAGCCCACCGGTCAGCGTTTGCCTGGTTTGATCGAAGAGAGCCTGTTCCCGGCCGCGATTGGCCAGTTCGATTCTTTTCCGTGCCTGACTCGAGGTGATGTCCAGCACCGGCAGGGTGAGCGTGAAACCAGCTCCCCAGTTCGTGACATCACCGGGCCACAGACCCGCCGTTCCATGCAGAGGCGCGCCCTGTCCATTGGTGCCGGTGCCACGACTGGCAAGCAGCGCCTGAAAGCTGACATGGGGGTAATAGGCGTGACTGAAAACATCGGCACGAGATTGGGCTTCCTGAACGCGCCGCTGCTGAACCACCGCCAGGGGATGATCGTTGAGGCTCCCAGGTTCCCAGTTGCCTGGTGGGGGCAACTGTCGAAAGGGGCCGAGGCTGATGTTGATCTGTGTACCGGCAAGGCCAAGCACCTCGGCCAGAGCGGCCGCCCGCACCTGCTGAGTTTCCTGGGCCAAGGCCAACTGCGTTCGGGCCGCGGCCAGTTCGGCGTCGGCGCGGGATGCATCGGCGCCTGGACGCAAGTGAGCCTCCACCACAGCATGCACGGAGCGGGCAAATACGGTGCGGCGGTCCACATCGGCTTGCGACGCCCGTACTTGCTGTTCCGCCGCCAGCACACTTATGGCGGCGTCCGCTACCCCTGCGGCCACGTCAAGACGTGTCAGCTGAACTTCAGCCTGTGCCCGTTTCTCCGTGGACTGTGCCGCTCGTACCTGGGCCCGCCGATAGCCGAAGTCAAACGGCTCATCGCTGAATAGGACGCCTGCCCCGCTACCCCAGAACGAGCGATTCGATTCCCGAATGACCGGGCCCGACGGATTGGGGATGATCGGTTGCGGCAACAGCACGCCGGCAACGTTATTGCGCGTGGCGCGATTTTCCTGCCAAAGCACGTTTACGTTTGGCAAGTAGCTGAGCGTGGCCAACCCCACGCCTTCGTGAGCGGCCGCGTACGACTGGATCGCTGCCCGCACCGCGGGATAGTTCGCCAGGGCGTAGTTAACCGCCTCTTCCAGCGTGAAGGACTTCATGCCTGGCGCACTGGACTGCGCCTCCAGGAGGGGGGACGCCATGCAACAAAAACAAATCAGAAGCCAACTCCAGGCTGTCCGGGAGCTGGGTAGCCGCCAAAGTGTTTTCAAAAGTCGTTGTGAAAAGTGTTTCATCTCGTTTGCGTAATATTTCTCCAGGTTTTGCGAGCCTATTCGAAAGCAAAACGCCTGCCGCGGCTTTTGCCAGCCTCCTGTAGAGTTCCAGCTGCCAATTAACGCGCAGCGGGATGCTTCACGCCGGCATGTTCCGGAACAGAGCTGGGACAGTCACTCGCCAAGAATAGGCAACGGCTCTCTTCTTCCGAGAGTCCTTGCTTTCAGATTTCGCGAATCTGTTCGGCAGGCGAACTAAGCGACGGGCGGAGAACGGCCGTGATGCACCGTTAAGGAAGCGGTGGTAGCCTGGTCAGCAACTCTAGGAGCCGCAGAGAAATTGTCGCAGAGCAATGGTTGCAGCGCCGGAGAAGCCTTCTTGGCGCGGCGTACACGGTTGGATACCTGGCTGCGTTCATGCCGGCGCACCACTAGCTCGTGAGGAGAGCGGCTCAGCGATCGCACCGCACGTCTGCTGGTGGAAATAACTTCGACCGCTACGGAAGGGATGTTTCGGCAATTAAAAACTACGGTGAATTCTGCCAATATGGAAGGCAAGTCCGGCGACGCCACGCGGTTGTTGCTTGCCGCCAGCATCCAGCAGAATGGCAGCAGCAGCGCCAGCCCCGCTCCCGCGATCACCCTGTGACTAAGTGAAAAAGGAGCAGCTTCTGTGCTCCCCTTCCAGAGATCCATATCGGTTCCGAACATTATGTCTTGGGCCCGGACAGGCGCACCACATCAGTTTCAGAAGCATACCATGCTCCTCCCCAGATGGCCCTAACTGAATCCTTTACAATTCGACCGTGTGCAAGAATTGTTCTTCTAACTTGAGTACACGTAGCCCGGCGACAGCTTCGTTCTTAGTGTTTGTGGTACTACTAGTTACCCGCCAGGACGCGGGTTAGCGCTGGCATGTCGATTCTGATGGAAAAACTCGCGGACAGCACCCGAGGTAATGTAATTCGACTCTCGAATGGCACCGTACAAGTCGCGGTGCTGAGCGATGTGGGCCCACGCATCATTTTCTTTGGATTTGTCGGAGCTGAAAATCAGTTCTTCGAATCGGCGGAAGAATTCGGGCGACGCCACGACGGCCAATACCACAGTTATGGCGGACATCGACTCTGGGTCTCGCCGGAAGTAGAGCGAACGTATTATCCGGATAATTTTCCGGTTGAAGTGCTGACATCTGGGCAAAACGCCAGGTTTATCGCCCCGGTCGAGAACGTTTCTCCGGGAACCGGCCTGCAAAAAGAAATTGAGGTTCAGCTTGCAACTGAAGGTGCTTCCGTCACCGTGGTGCACCGAATTACAAACAAGGCGGACGACAACACCGAAATGGCCCCCTGGGCGTTGACAGTAATGAAGGCCGGAGGGCGCGCGATTCTGCCTTTCTCCCCCAAGCAGCCCATGAGCAAGCAGCATCTGCTCCCGGAGGGTGTGATGGCGCTCTGGTCCTACACCGATCTGGCGGATAGCCGCTGGACGTTGGGCACAAAGTATCTGCAGCTCACGACAGAAAAATCGCCCCACGCCCGCTTCCCCCAGCAAATGATCGGGATTTACAACCCCTCAGGTTGGGCCGCCTACTTCCGGGACGGATACCTTTTCGTCAAAAAGGTCACAGTGGAGCCTGGAAAAATCTATCCAGATTTTGGTTGCAACTTTGAAAGTTATACCGAACCGGGGTTCCTGGAACTGGAAACTCTGGCGCCTTTGCGCCTGCTGAAACCCGGAGAAACCGCGGAACACACCGAGCGGTGGTACCTATATAAGGACGTACCCCACGGACAGGATGAAGCCTGGATCGATCAGGTTATCCTGCCCATCGTGCAGGCACCTGCTTCGCGGTAGCGGCGCTGGCTACAATCCAGGAATCCAATGCAACGCGTTCGTCCGAAAAAGCTTCCGCAACACGGGCTGGGGGAGATTCAGCCCTCGAATCTGCTTGCCGTGGTACTCGAGCATCTGGTCGGTGGCGAGGAATTTCCAGTCTCGCACGTAGGTTGACTGCCAGTCCTTGAGGTCCTGCTGCATATCGGAATCCGGCAGAACATCCAGGTCCGTGCCATAAAGGATGCGGTCCTGGTACTTGATCAGAAAAGCGCGGACCTTCTCCCGCGGAGTCAGCATGAGGTACTCCATTCGCGCCGCCATGTCGATGGCAAAGTTGGGATTGCGGTCGAAGTGCCGGCCGATATTATCCAGGTCCTTTTCCATGCTGCCCAAATGGACTCCCACCATGCGAAGGTCAGGGTTCATGGCAAGCACGTGATCGCGGGCGCGCAAAATCTCCTGCTTGGAAGGAAATCCCGGCTTCTTATACAGAAACCACTGCGGGTTTTCCTGGTAATAGGACCAGGATGGATCGGATGGATCGGGCGGCCCCCAAGCCACGTCCGGCTCCGCCTGGTGCGCCATAAGCGTCTTGCCGTGCCGGGCAATGTCCTTGTAGATCGGCTCGAACTTGGGATCATCGGCCATTACGAATTTGCCGTCATGCTTCAATTCCATGCCGATGTTCTTCCAGATCTTGACCGCCACTGCGCCCTGGGTGAAATTCTCGTTCACCTGGCGTACGGCATCGGAAGTGAACGAAGCATTGTCGAACTTGTACGGGTCGAATGTCGTGCACCAGGCCACATGTCCATGGCTGGAGCGCACCAGCGCCAGCGCGCCCGCGATCTGGGGCGCAAGCTGCTTGCGGTCGGACAACGTGTCGTCCACCACCAGGATATCCATGACTTTCAACTGCAGACGCTCGAGCATGGACTGAAATGCGGGATCAGTCTTGAAAACGTGGACATGCACATCAATCGGCCGAATCGCCGCGAACCCTTTTAGCGCTTGATCCTCTGTCATCCCCTTCTGGGGCGCCGGCACGGTTGGGGCGGCCTGCAGGCGGAGGGCCGACCAGCCGGCGATGGCAGCGCTGATGATGGCCAAACTCAAAATCAGGGCGTAGTTCCTGAATCTCATTGCAGCTCCTGTCCGACGCACTGCGAATTCGAACTAGAGAAGAATGGGTTTGATCCCGGTTAAGTGGCAGAAATCCGCCAAGGCACCGTACAGATGCGATCCGTAGCCCAGGCAGGCGTACTCGTTAGTCCAATGCTGCAGGAGCTGCTCCGGATCGCAGTGCACGGTAACAAATCCATGCGGCCAGAAAGGAATGCCGCATTCATGCAGGCGCTCTTTGATTCGCGCCCGCGGCGGCTCAAAAACACTGGCGCGCGTGACCACCATCTGAAACTCTCCGTTCACCCTGCCCAGTCGGGCCAGCACGCCATCTCCCACCTTGCAGATCAGTTTCACCGAAAGCCCGCCGGCCTCGCCTTCCGTGGGAATGCCGTGCTCGGCGAAGCCGGCCGGCCCCAGCTGTCCCGCCAGCGACGGCGGACAAGCGCCATCGCCGATAATTTTGATTTCCTTTTTGGCTTTGTCGATGTGCTGCAGATCGCCGTAGTACACCCGCTCCTTGCTGAGTTTGGTCAGAAGGAAAACGGTAAGCGCGGTATTAAAGTCCCCAAGGGTGGACGTCCCGTGGCCATCTTCCAGCATCATGCTCTGCGCAAAACAGGTGGCCGAGTAATCGTCTCCCAGGCCGGGAAAAGACTGAATGGTGTAGAAATCAAATTTCTCCTGCTCCACCACTTGCTTGAGAGCCAGATACATGCGTATGGAGCGCTCATTCACTACGTTCCTGTCCGGCGCCTTGCCAAACAGTTTTTTTAATCTCGGCTCCAACCCAGTAATTCGCTTGGGAGGAATTTTCTCCGCCGCGCGGATCAGGTCGGTAGTATCGCGGGAATCGATATCGACCCCGAACATCCGCATCCACTGCGACGGGTCGGCCACACCGCAGGTCTGTCCCATGCCCCGGCCGCCGAAAGCGCCAATAGTGGATCCATCCAGCAGTTTTCGCAGATGCGCCGCCCGAGCAAAGCTGGTGATCTTGTCCAGCGTGTCCTGATCGGCGGCATCGCCATAAACGAATTTGTGCTCCACCCCAATCTCCAGCAGGGCCCCATGCATGACCAGGCCGCCTACTGGTCGCCAGCCCTGCGATCCGGGATTCGTCCATAGCACCAATCCCTTCCCCGTGGCGGCATAATCGCGGATCGCTGCCGCCAAATGTGCCGCCCATACCCAGGTCCCGGAGAAGAGCACGACCGCGTCTACTTCGTCGCTCAGTTTCATCTTCTTCATGGCGGCGCGAGCTTCTTCCTTGCTCGCCACCACGATTTCGTGTTCCACCAGTTTTAGCCCGTTCTGCTTGAGCGCCGCTTTGGCGCGCTTCACCACCTGCGAGTCGATAAATGGCACTCCCATGGGATCTTTCAGTCCATCCTTGTGGACGCCATACACGATGAATCCAACCACTGGTTGAATCATTGCTGCTTGCCTCCGTCGTTTAAATGAGCAGGAACCTCGCGCACCGGTGCCAGCGCCGGGTAGAGAGCCCGGTAACGCTGGGCCTGATTTCGGTATGCCAAAGCCACACTGGGATCGGGTTCTACGGTAGCTTGCTCTCGCACCAGTTCCTGAACCGCTTGCGGAATATCGGAATAGACTCCCAGCGCCACGCCCGCGAGTATGGCGGCGCCCAGACACACCGCCTCCGGGCAGCGCATCAGATGAAAGCGACGTCCGCTCAACGCGGCACGAAGTCTCAGCCCCAGCCTGGAGCGCGTGCCTCCGCCGCTGCTGTACACGTCGGTGAAATCGCCCACCGCGCGCGCCAGTATTTCCGCCATCTGCGCCAGTTCGCAGGCAATCCCCTCCAGCACCGCTTTGTAAAGCTGGCTCCGGCTGCTTGCCGCCGTGAGGCCATAAATCGTGCCTCGGGCGCTGCTGTTGAAGTCGGGATTACAGGTTCCGATCAGGTGCGGCAGGACACACACCCCCGTCGGGCCGCAAGGAGACTCCGCCTCCAGCTGAGCGAACTTTTCCTTTTCCGGAGCATCATCTCCACTCGCTTGCTGGCCGGCGTAGAGCAGATCGTGAAGCCACTGCAGCATAATCCCGGAAGGAAAATAGGCCAGGGTAACGAACTGTCCCGGAACTACGTGAAAATAGCAATTCAGCGCAGCCGAAAACGCCGCTTCCGAGAGTGTCGGCTGGCCGGAAGAGGCGAGCAGGCATTCGTAGGTGCCCATAGAGTCGGCTACGCGTCCCGTTTCGATCACGCCCAACCCGAGCGCGCCACAAGGCTGGTCGTGCCCGCCCACCACCACGGCAGTGCCCGCGTCCAGACCCAATTGCGCCGCAGCCTCGGCACTGAGCTTCCCGGCCACTGTTCCCGCGGGCACCGGGATGGGCAGTTGCTCGCTTGTCATTCCCACTGCAGCCAGAATCTCATCCGACCAGCCGGCTCGGCGGACATCGAAGGCGAGGAAACGCGAGGCCAGCGAATAGTCGATATAGGGGGGCAGTCCCAAGCGTGTCAGAAGGAAGTCGGTCACCCCGGAAAAACGCGCTGCTCGGCTATACAGTTCGGGGGCATTCCGCTTCAGCCACAAAATCTTCGCCGCCGGATACATCGTGTGCGCGATAAGGCCGGTGATTTCAAAGATGCGCCGGCGCCCCAGTTTCCGCTCCAGCCACTCCGCCTCGGCAGCAGCGCGGCCATCCATGTTAAGAATGGCGGGGCCCACCGGCTCGTGATTCCTGTCC
>DATGIY010000350.1:0-2950 GCA_035295475.1 Terriglobales bacterium | reverse complement strand
GAACTTGGGATCCGTCCGACAGCGGGATGTGGGGGAACCTGGCGCCGGCGCGACAGCCGATGTAGATGCCGGCCCCGGTTCGCGCGGCCAGTTCTTTATGACCAGAGACAAAGCCGGCATGCAGGTGAGTTTCAAAAATGTACCGGATCTTCAGCCCTTGCTCTTTCGCCGCCTGCAGGTAGATATCGACGTCGCGCTGGGGATCGACGACCGCCGCTTCACCCGCTGATCCCAGCATGTAGGACGCGTGCGCCAGGCACGCCAGGTAGAACTGCTCGAAGTACATGGAGCGTCACCCCTGTATCGCTGATTGTACGCGAAAACAGCGGGTAGGAACCGGGAATCGCTTGCTTGGGCAGCAGCTGACACCGGGCGCGAGTTCGCACCGAATGCGCTTCCTACAGGCATACGTTCACGGTGTGGCTGGGCTATCCGCGGCCTTGTTCCCGCGGCTCAGCTTTTCTTAGAGGTGATGGTGAAAAACGAGGAGGGCTCCTGCAGCACTCTCTTGCTGCCGCACTTCGGACACGCCATCTCCCCCTTTTCGTATTCCACCAGGGTCAGGACTTTCGTGAAAACTTCGTCGCAGTCCTCGCACAAGAATTCGTAGAGAGGCATAAGAACCTCCTTGATTGTATCCGCAGTTTCCCAGCTTTTCGAAATGCGCCCGAGTCCTTCCGCCTAAGTACTCTTGAGAAAATACTGTTTCAGCGCCGCGCAAGCTCGCGCCATCTCGAACCGCGCCTAGCACCCCGAAGCGTGCGCCGGCCGGCTATTGACCACCTCCTCCAGTGTGACCGCATGATGATGTGCGTTGGTTTTGCCGTGCTCGAGCAGCGACTTCAGGCGGACCATGTCATCGTCCAGGGCGTGCTTAGGATCAGCCCCGAAAAACTCGGCAACCACATGGCCGATGGCGCCCGCCGGCGGCACATAGGCGACGCGAATGTGCACTCGGGTGCCGCCGTTCTCGGTGTCCAGTTGCACCACGCCCGCGTTCGCCACCATGGCGCCCGGCAAGCTGCGCCAAGCCAGCACCTTGTTGGGAATACTTTGCGTGATCTCCGCATCCCAGCTCAAAGGCGTGCCGGCGGGACCGGAGACCGTCCAGCGATAGCAATTGTCCCTAGTTTTCTTGACCGACAGGAGGTGAGACATGATCCGAGGGAGCTTCTCCGGGTCGGCCAGCAACTCAAACACAGCTTCGACCGGCACGTTTATGTGGACGGTTTTTTGCACGCGAATGCCGGCAGTTTTTGCGTCGCCGATCCCCAGCAGGTGACGTGGCCCAAGGTTGCTGACTGCTCGCCCAAGCAGGTTTGCGCCCAGGAAACCCATGCCCAGACCCTTCCACCCTCGACGCCAGGCACCGTAGGCAAGAAGCAACCCGCCCGCCGTTCCGATCAGCGCGCGAGTAGCCGGCGCCCACGTCTCCTGTAGGATTTCCGGCAGGGGCGGCGGAGTGCCGCCCTGCAGATCGGGAATATCCGCTTTCTGGTGGGGAACGAGCTCATTCTGCACCCGCTCGACTCCGGGCACGCCGCGTACGGCCCACAGCACACGCCGCCACTCGTTCTGCAGCACAGGTCCCTTTAGAAGAATGCAGCCGTCTTTTGCCTCAACTGCGATGGCGTGTGGATGGCTCGTGGCCCGGCCCAGCTTGCTCCGCACCCGCTGAACCAGTACTTCGTCGGAAACGGGTTTGGGTGCCAGCAAGGAGAGTGTCTCATCGGCAGCTCCCTGGGCGCGATTGAACAAATCGCGTGCGCCGCGATCCAAAGTGACTTCCGCCTGGTGGGCCAGCCAGACCGCACGATCGCGGGCCATAGCCCGTCGCCTGCGGCCCTGGTCAGGGTCCAGCATGTACATCAGTCGGGCACCCAGCGAAAGCCCGCCGGCGAAAATCATTGCCTTTTGCAACTGGCGTTTTGCGTGCGCCCCCATGGTGATGCTCCTCTCTAGTCTTTTCGGTCAATTGCGTGGTGAGAAGGCAATCTGCCTGCTTCCGGCCTTCACGTGAAAACTTGCCAGCGAACCGCTGTTCTCCGCCGGACCCGCGGGAGACTGTTTCTTATCTCGCTCCAGCCCGTACGGTCAGCACCGGACACGCCGCGTGGCAGATGACCTGGTGAGTGCAGGCCCAGGGCAGATGCGACATCATCCTTATCGAGCCCTTGTGGCGCGCTCCCATCACAATCAGGTCGGCATCCAAATCTCCTGCCACTTGCAAAATCTTCTCCGCCGGTTCCCCGGCAACGACAATTGGCTGCGGCTCGCAGGCTAGGCCGGCATTCGCTGGAACTAGCTTTTCCAGTTCTTCGTGCGCATCACGCAGGGTTCGCTCGCGATAGTAAAGAGGAATATTCGTGATTTTCTCTACCACGTGGACGCAGCTGAGGCGCGCGCGGTGGTCGGCCGCAAGTCCGATGGCATAGGGCAGCGCGTGTTGGGAGGCGGCAGAGAGATCCGTGGCGTAAATGACGTGTTGCAATTTGCCATCGACAATTTCCTTGTGCTGCACATCTGGCCCAACCGTCAGCACCGGACAACTCACAGTGCGGAAAATTTCCTCGGCTACGGAACCTAGAAGCAGTTTCTTCAAGCCGCCGCGCCCGTGGGTCGCAATGACAACCAAATCGATCTGGTGCTTCTTGACCATGTCTTCGAACACCAGTTCGGGATCTCCCCTCGCCAGCACGGTCTCATAACGCACGGCGGACAAAGGTGCGAAGCGGACGAAGGTGTTCATGGCGTGCTCGGCATGAAAACGCAGCTCGTCCAGTTCCGGTGGCGCAGGCTCAAGGGGTATGGGATGCCTGGGCTCACGCGGAATCACGTGCGCCACTACCACCGTGGCGCCATAACGCCGCGCCAGGCCCACTGCGAAGGGCAGGGCACGGTCCGCATAGTTGGAGAAATCGGTAGTAAACAGAATGTTTTTCAGGGAAAG
>DATGIY010000349.1:0-3703 GCA_035295475.1 Terriglobales bacterium | reverse complement strand
TTTGCGTCCTCAACAGATAAGCGATGCCACGGGCCACAGAATCGCTGCGTGTGTCCCTCGCGGCCAGCAGTCCTAAAACCGCCCAGGCGGTCTGGGAAGCCGTGCTGGGTCCAATGCCCTTAGTCGCAGGATCATCGTAGGAACCGCAAGTCTCGCCCCAGCCGCCGTCCGGGTTTTGGATGGAGCGCAGCCACTCGGCCGCGTGCTGCACCATGGGCTCGTGGTTATCGACCTCAATGGCTTCCAACCCGCGCAACACTTGCATGGTGCCGTAAATGTAGTTCACTCCCCAGCGGCCGAACCAGGAACCGTCGGCTTCCTGTCCCTGCTTAATGAACTCGATCGCCTTTTTTACCGGCACATCATCTTTGCTGTAGCCGTACGCGGCTAGCATTTCCAGTACGCGCCCGGTGATGTCCACCGTTGGCGGATCCAGCATGGCGTTGTGATCGGCGAACGGAATGTGCTGAAACACCATGCGGTCGTTGTCCTTGTCAAAGGACGCAAAGCCCCCGTTCTTGCATTGCATGGAGAGTACCCAGGCAAGGGCGCGCTCCACCGTTTCGTGCTGATAACGGCCGTTGGGGTGCTCCACCTGGCTCAGCCCCAGATTCACCATCGCCGTGTCGTCCACGTCGGGGTAAAACTCGTTGTTGAACTCGAAGTACCAGCCTCCCGGCTGTCCCTTCTTGTTCTTGAAAGCCCAATCGCCCTTGTGCGTGACCTGCTTCTGCAGGATCCAGTCGGCCGCCTTGACCATGCGCGGCTCGGTGCGCGGCACCCCGCTTTCGCCCAGGGCAAACAATGCGTAGGCGGTGTCCCATACCGGCGACTTGCAAGGCTGCATGCGGAACGTGTCTTCCTCTTCGATCCCCAGCTCTTCAAACTCATCCATGGCGCGGATGAACTGCGGATCATCCACGGAATAACCCAGGCAGCGCAGGGCAATGATCGAATTCATGATGCCGGGATAGATGGCGCCCAACCCATCGCTCATCTCGAAGCGTTCCAGCATCCACTCCTCGGCGGCCCGCAGCGCGATCGAGCGCAACGGCCGGATATGAATCCGCTCCAGCCAGTGGGTCAGCGTGTCGAGGGCCAGGAAGAAGTTGCGCCAGCTGATCAGCTTCTCCGACCAGCGCAGGTGCAGGTTGACGCCCCGCATGGTTCCGTTAGGAAACAGCTCCTGAATACCCATTTCCGCGGGGATTTTCTTGAACGGCTTTTTGGCGTAGGCGATCGAAAGCGGGATCAGGATGGCCCGTGACCAGGACGAAATCTCATAAATGTTGAACCAGAACCAGTTGGGGAAAAGTACGATTTCGGGAGGGATGGCCGGCACGGCGTTGTAGTCGTACTGCCCGAAGAAGCACAGATAGATTTTGGTAAACGTATTGACCGCGGTTACCCCACCCAGTTCCGTAATACGTTTCCGCGCCCGCGCCAGCGCCGGATGCTCGGCGCTATAGCCGGCCAGCTTCAGCCCGAAGTAGGCTTTCACGGTGGCGCTGATATTCGACGGCGCGCCCGCGTAGATTCCCCACCCACCGTCTTCATTCTGGTGCTGCAAAATGTAACGGGCGGCCTTGGCCATGCGCTCCGGCTGTCCTGTTCCCAGCAAGGTGTGCAGCAGGATGTAGTCGGACTCCAGCGTCGTATCCGCTTCCAGCTCGCCACACCAGTACCCTTCCTCGGTTTGCTGGGAGAAAAGGAACTTGCGGGCGGCATCGATGGCGGCCATAACCCGGCTTTTCAGGTCATCGACCTTGCCAAATCTCATTTGTGGGATAGTAGGGCTACTGCCCGAGGCGTCTTCCATGCATCACTCCGCTGGCGCCGCAGCCGGCGCGCTGGCAATGGCCTCAACAATTTCCGGAGGCAGGCCGAACCGCACGTCTTCCGGCATGACTTCCACCTCGCGCATATTGGTGAAGCCCTGCCCGGCCAGGTACTTGACTACTTCCTCTACCAGGCACTCGGGAGCCGATGCTCCTGCCGTCAGCGCGATAGTTTTTACGCCCTCTAGCCATTCCGGACGGATGGCCCTGCAGTTCTCAATGAGATGGGAGGCCGTGCCCTGGTTACGAGCCACTTCGACCAGGCGGTTGGAGTTGGAGCTATTGTCGGAGCCCACCACCAGAAGCAGGTCGGCGTCCGCAGCTACGTGTTTGACGGCCTGCTGTCGATTCTGGGTGGCATAGCAGATATCCTGTGCCGCCGGCCCTTTAATGTTGGGGAAGCGTTTGCGCAGCGCTTCGATGATGCCCTTGGTCTCATCCAGGCTCAGGGTGGTCTGGGTCAGATAAGCGACGCGATCCGGGTCTGGCACCACCAAGTCATCCACTTCATCTGGAGAGCCCACTACCTGGGTCGCCATGGGCGCTTCGCCCAGTGTCCCAATGACTTCGTCATGGTCGCGGTGGCCGATGAGGATCAACGAATAGCCTTGGCTGGCAAAACGCACCGCTTCCACATGCACCTTGGTGACAAGGGGGCAGGTCGCGTCAATGACCCGCAATTTCCGCAGGTGGCTGGCCTCCCGCACCTCGGGCGAAACCCCGTGGGCGCTGTAGATAACCCGCTCTCCCGCCGGCACCTCCTCCACGCTGTCCACGAAGATGGCGCCTTTGGCGGAAAGCTCCTCCACCACAAAACGGTTGTGCACAATCTCTTTGCGCACATAGATGGGGGGGCCGAAGGTCTCCAAGGCTATGCGAACAATGTCGATCGCCCGTACCACCCCGGCGCAGAAACCCCGCGGTTTGAGCAACAGTAAGGTCTTTTCGTTAGCGTCGGAAGTTATCATCCAATCCCTGTCAGGGCGTAGTTACCCTCAGTCTAATCCTTCAAACCTATCCCAAAAAGCGTCGTCCGGTCAACGTAAGCCACAGAAAAGCCGAGGATTAGCATTGTTTGGGCTGATTCCTGCAGCGAACGGGATCAGGCATGGGCCCGCAGCAGTTGCTCGGCATTACGCCGCGATGCCTCCGTCAGGCGGGCTCCGCTAAGCATACGGGCGACCTCCTCGGTCCGCTCATTTCCCTGGATTCGCCGGACGGTGGTCCGGGTACGCCCTCCTGCTATGTTTTTTTGGATGAGGTAATGGTGGTCGGCGAAACAAGCAATTTGCGGCAGGTGGGTTACGCACAACACCTGGCTACTGCCCGCCAGTTCCTTCAATTTACGTCCCACCGCCTCCGCTGCCCTGCCCCCTATCCCGGTATCGATTTCGTCAAAAACCAGGGTGCGCTGGCTGGCTGACCCGTCCCGGCGCCTGCTTCCGGGCTGGCCGGCTTCCACACAGGCCTTCAAGGACAACATCACTCGGGACAGCTCCCCGCCCGAGGCAATCTGCTCCAGCGGCTTTTCCGGTTCGCCGGGATTGGTGGCGATCATGTAGGACACCTGGTCATAACCGGCGGCCGTCCAACTGCCCTCCTCGCCCGAACCGCGCACCTCAACCCGGAAGCGCGCCTTCATGGCCAGCTCATTGACTTCGCGTTCTACCTGCTTCTCCAGTTTGCGGGCAGCTTCCTCCCGTTTCCGCGAGAGCGCCTTGGCGGCGGCAAGGTAATTCCCTGCGGCCGCTGCCAATTCCTGTCGAAGCTGACGCAGAATCTCGTCTTTGTTCTGCATTTGCGCCAGCTTGCCGCTAACTTCTTCCCCGAAGGCGATGACGTCCGCCAGGGTGGGCCCATACTTG
>DATGIY010000348.1:0-4857 GCA_035295475.1 Terriglobales bacterium | reverse complement strand
TGCGACCGTATGATTGAACTGGTCGAGCAGGTCGGACCTCCGGTTCTCCTGCAGTTGCGCGAGATCTTGCGCACCGGCCAGCCTCGGCAGGCTTCCGGCGCCGTGGGACTCGTAAGCCGCTTCGATGTGAGCACCCTGCTCGAGTTGCTGCCGGTTCGCCTGCCGGAGTGGAATCGTTTTTATCACGATATTGTCGTACGCCAGGTCGCCTACGGCAATGCGCCCGATCGCGGGCGTACGCTGCTCGAACTCGCGGAAGTTCTGGATTCTCTCGTTTTGCCGGAAGCGGTAGACGAAATTGGAATGAGCGGGGATACCACCGCTGTGCCTCCATTGATTGCTATGGCGCGGCCCGGCGATGCAGCCTCCCGTTCTCCGTACGTGCAGTTGAAGGCGATCGAATCCCTTGGCAGGTTGCGGGACGCCCAAGCCGTCCAAACTCTTCGCGAAATCGTGGAGACGAAAAAGACGTTCGGTTTCGTTCACCACCGCGAGCTGAGAATTGCGGCGGCACAGGCGTTATCCAAGACCGATCCGCGCTACAGTTCGCAGGTCATGGCAGACAGCGGCTTGGAACCGGCGGAACTCTCGATCGCGCCTCTCGATATGGCTCCCGCCTGCCCATGGGTGCGGCAGAGGCGCTACGAACGCCTGGTGCTCTCGAAAACTGTGACTGGAACGATTGGCAGTTCGTGGGGCAAATCGAAGATTCAAATCCGTGAATTGAGTCTTGGCGGTGGCATGGGCACCAAGGAAGACAACCTCCGCATCGGCAGCGAAGCGGATTTGGAAATCTCTGTCGGTATGCGGGCCAAGATCCGTGCCCACGTGCTGTTGCGCCGCGCGCGCGTGAATGAAGTCGGATTCGAAATCGTCAGCACCGACCTCGAGAGCCGCTACCGGCTGCGACGGCTTCTGGTGGATGCCCTCAACAATGCGCCTCAGAATCGTGGTCACGAGTGGGGTGGCGAGCGCAAGGTTTAACAGCAAAAATTTCAAAGATGCGAGAAAAAAAAGCCTCCACCAAGTGGAGGCTTTTGCCTTTCCGAAAAGCTGTCTTTGGGTGCACAACGTGCGAAACCTTGAAACCTTGAAACCTTGAAACCTTGTCTTACTTCACCTTCAAGAAGATGATCGCCAGCGTATAGAGAGCCAGCGACTCGATCAGGACCAGTCCCAGAATCAACGCGAACTGGATGCCGGGACGAGCGGCAGGATTACGGGCCAATGATTCAGTAGCAGCGGCAACTGCCTTGCCTTGGGCAAGACCGCAGACCGCGGAAGCAATCGCCATGGAAAATCCGGCGGTGATGGCGATCCAACTGGCATCGGTCATTCCGCCGCCTTGCGCGAACGCGGGCATGGCGAAGCAAAGTGCCGACAGGGTCATAAACAGGTAGCTCAGTTTACGCATCGTTTTTCTCCTCGTATGAAATTGCCGCCAGTGGGTGGTTGACGCCATACCGTGCAGACGCCCTCACGCTGACAGCCGGTTGTCAGTTCCCAGTCGCCAATTCCCAGTTAAAAACCTCCAAGACTGGCAATGGACTTCTGGCAGCTGATAACCGCAAATCTCTTTCAGCCTGAATCAAAAGCCCCGAAAGGGGCGGGATTTCGTTAGCCCAGCGCGTAAGCGCTGGGCACCATTCTCAATGCTCTTCGGCGACCGCGCCCGAAACATAAATGATTGACAACAACATGAACACGTAAGCCTGCAAAACCGCAACCACAATATGCAGTCCGCTGAAGATGATCGGAATCCCAATCGGGATCATGGAGAAGAAAACCAGCGTGATCAAATCGCCGGCAAAAATGTTGGCCCACAAACGCACCGTGAGCGAAAGCAACCGCGCAAAATGGCTGACCAGTTCGATCGGCAGCATAAGGGCGGCCAGAAATATGCGGGCGATCAGCGGCATCCCTTCCATGGGCGGACCGAAAAAATGCAGCAGATATTTCGGACCGGCATGCTTGAATCCCTGAGCGTGGTAGTAGAGAAACGAACAAATGGCGCAGCCCAACGGAACGATTGGCACCCCGGTAGGCGATTCGAATCCGGGAATCAGCCCGATCAGGTTGCAGACCAAAATAAAGATGAAGACGATGGCAAAGAACGGAACATAGGGCTCGCTGTGATGGCCGATGATTTCGCGGCTTTGGTCGAGCACGAATCCCTCAATGCCTTCGAACGCGTGCTGTAGTCCTCCCGGAGATTCGACGGACAGCCGCGACCGGACCAGCAGGAATACCCCCAGCAGGAAGAAGAAGACCAGCAACTCCATCGCGAAGGAATTCGTGATCGGCGCCAGCGGGTACTTGGGGTGGACGCCCATCTTTCCCAGCAACGCCGTGACCGGGCTGGCGAACAGATGATTCAGAATTGCGGTGAACCAGAGTTGTTCGGGCATGAGCGATTTCTACGTTTCCTTTGGGCTGTCCGGTTCTTTAACCCTATCCCTCGCGCGCAATTGCCACGTACAACTCGTAGGCAGCTTCGCAGGCAATGGCTCCCACGGGCAGGAACAGGCCCGCAAACAGACCCCGGAGGCTCGCGGGAAAACTGGTTAATATAACATAAGCAGCCGCCCCCAACAACAAGTAGCGCAATACGAAACGGGCCACGATCCCCTTGCCGGACTGAGGTTTACCGCTATTTGTGACCCGGTCAGCCAGTCCGCTGACACCGCTCTTGAGCCATTGAAAATTGAGGAAAGCGATGACGCATCCCAGCGCGAACCCGGCGGCGGCCCAGCGCCCGAATTTCCACCAGGTCGCTGCCGAGAACGCCAAAGCCAGGACAACCATAGTGTTGCGGATTCGAACGAGCGCCCCGCTATAGAAGCCGTCGGATGCTTCCGGCCTTGCCGCTGATCTCGGAGAGTTGTCCATCCAGGGGGGCTCAACCCACGTTCGCCAGGATGATCTTACTTCGTATCCCGGCTCACCGTGCGAATCAGTTCGATCAGGCCCGCAGCAGTTCCAAGCAAAAGCCCGACTACGTTGATCCACGAAGTGTGCAGCCACCGGTCGAGGGCAGACCCGAGAAGCCACCCCGCGACCGTACCCGCAGGAAGCATCAACGCCACTTGGCTGTATCGCCCAACCTGCACCCACGGACTCTTCTTTTTGTTATCTGGATCGCTGGGAGTGGGACTGTCAGGCATCAGGTTGCCGTTTGTCGATACGAGATTTTATGGCAAGGAGGTGATCCGGAGCGCAGCCCTGCCCTGCCTAATTCCCGGCTTATGCCTTGTTGGCGATGCCCAGCGCCCAGTTCACAACCTGGATGAAACTATTGGGCAGCAGGCCGATATAGAGTGTGGCGATCCCAGTCAGAGCGAGTGCGACGCGTATGGGCAGGCTGATCGGCAATCTTTCTTCGCCTTTCTCCGGTTGGCGCATAAACATCGCGTTGGCGATCTTCAAATAGTAGTAGAGCCCGAAGACGGAATATAGAACGCCCAGTGAAGCTAGCACGTAATGTCCGGTCTCGATCAGGCTGAGGAAGATGAAGTACTTTCCCCAAAAACCAGCCAGCGGGGGAATCCCGGCCAGCGACAACATAAATATCAGCATGAGGATGGCTTCCACGGGCGCCCGCGAGTATAGGCCGTTCAGGTCGTCGAGTTCATCGCCAATCACCCTCTTATGGCGCAGCATCGTGATGACGCCGAAAGCGCCCAGGTTCATGAACGTGTAGGCCAGAAGATAGATCAAGATGCCCTTTATACCGTCGACATTGATCTGGGTTGCGGTGCCCGCGATCAGGCCGAGCAACATATAGCCGACGTGTGCAATCGAGGAATAGGCCAGCAGGCGCTTGGTATTGGTCTGGGTAAGAGCCGCCAAATTGGCGCCGGTCATCGTCGCAATCGAGACGAAAACCAGAAGCGGAACCCACACCGGTCGCATCGGGCCGAATCCGACAATGAGGACGCGGAGTAGCATCGCCCATCCGGCAGCCTTGACGGCGACCGACATGAATCCTGTAATGCTGGTGGGTGCGCCCTCATATGCATCTGGCGCCCACTGGTGAAACGGAATTGCGGCGATCTTGAACAGCAGTCCGGTGATCGTCGTGACCAGCGCAATCACCGCCACCGGCTTATATTGCGGGTCCGCCATGCTCCGCTGCAGGTGCTGGTTGATCACCGCCAGGTTGGTGCTTCCTGCCAAACCGTAGAGCAGGGAGAGTCCGTATGCAAAAATCCCAGAGGAGAACGCACCCAGCAGAAAATACTTCAATGCCGCTTCATTCGACCGCCGGTCGCGCCGCAGAAATCCAACCAGCACATACGTGGAGATCGCCATCAACTCGAGGCCGATAAAGATGAGAACGATGTCCATGCCGGCTGCCATGCACATCATGCCGGCAACCGCGAGCAGCATGAGGGCGTAATATTCGCCATGGCTTTCGTTTTCAGTCTCGAGATAGCGCACGGAAATCAGAATCGAGATTGCCGCAGCCGCCAGAAACAGGTAGAAGAAATAAATCGCAAATCGGTCTACCTGCATGGTTCCTAGCATGCCGGGGGCACCGAGCGCTGTTCCCAGGAAGGGCTGGACCCTGAAATAGACGGCGCCGGTGGAGAAGCCGATGCCCACTAGTGCAGCTACTGCGTTCAGCCACTTGTCCTTTGGCTCCAACATCAAGTCGATGAGCAGGATGCCGACCGCAAACATCACCAGCAGCGTGATGGGAAGAGCGAGAATCCAGTCAGTCCAAGCCACTAGTTCTTCCCCTTATGCGGCGTGGTTGCCGTAGACGTAGCCGCTGCCGTGGGCGCAACGTAGGGAACCGGGACCGCAGCCGCAGGCGGCTCTGCTGCCGCATTCACCGTCGTGGCAGGCTGCGGA
>DATGIY010000347.1:0-5774 GCA_035295475.1 Terriglobales bacterium | reverse complement strand
GTTTCCCTGGAGCTTCTATCTGCCCAGCCTGGTGCGCCATGCTATCCGTGATCTGAAGACGAAGGCTGCTGACGAGAACGCCAATCGGGAGCGCTTTGCCGCCCGCACTCGCTTACTGTGCTGGATCTGGGCAGGGCTGGTGCTGGTATTCTTCGCCATCTCCACCAACCAGGAGTACTACACGTTTCCCGCCTACCTGCCGCTGCTACTGCTGCTGGCAGATGGGGTGACGCGCGAAGAACGGGAAGAAGGCGGGCGTGTCTGGCTGATCGGTTCCGCGGCGGCCATCACCGTGGTGGCCCTGCTGGCCGGTGGAGCGCTCACGGCCGGCTTGTGGTATTCACGCCACCTTCCCTTTGCGCCCGATATTGGAACGGTGCTGGCCAAGCACAACATGGCGGAAGACACGCTCTCCATGTCGCACGCCCTGGATTTGAGCGCGGAATCGTTTGCCGCGTTGCGCCTGCCCGCCATTCTGGCGGTGCTGGCGCTGGTGATCGCGCCTGTGCTTTCGCTGCTGTTGCGCCTTCGCCGGCGCTCTTACCAGGCCACGTGGGTATTAGCGGGCGGTATGGCCCTGCTCCTGTTTGCCGCCCACATTGCGCTCATGCGCTTCGGACCCTACCTTTCGTCCAAAGCGCTGGCCCAGAAAATAGAGGCTGAGGCCAAGCCGCAAGATCAGGTCATGATCTACGGCGATCAAGCCTTCGGATCTTCCCTTCTCTTCTACCTGCAGCGCCCCATTGACCTGGTAAATGGCCGCACCACCTCGATGTGGTTCGGATCCACCTTCCCGGACGCTCCGAAGATTTTCCTCAAAGACAGTGATTTGCTGCGGGAATGGAATGGCAGCGGTCGGGTGTTCTTATTTGTGCCAGGGTATGAGAAGAACCGGGTGGACAAGCTCTTGCCGCAGAAATATGTCGCGGCGGAGGTTTCAGGCAAGTTCGTCTACAGCAATCGTTTCTGAAGCGGCGGCCACCTCTTCCGGCGTGGTCTGACGAATCATTCTGCCGCCCAGAGTCAGCTCATACCGCTCTCCGCGCCACACGATGGTAGTACTGAGAAAGCTTCCGCACCACAAGAAGAATCCCAGCAGATCGCGGATGGGATAGAGCCAGAAATAGTGAAGCGAAAGCGGATCCCGCACAACGCCCCAACCGGCGAGCAAGGCTTCCGCCATGCGGTTGAGCGCCGCATAGAGGAACAGGGCGAGGCCCAGCAGCGGGTCGCCCATGAGAAAGCCTGCCGCCAAACCCAAGAAGCCGAAGGGCATGGCAAAGGTCAGTCCGCTACCAACGTGACCCTTGGGCCGGGAGAAGCGCGTGCTCTTCATCCAACGCACCTGGTGCTGCAGGGAGGCTACCCAACGCTGGTGAAGAGCCACATGATTGACCACGTAGTGGGAGAGCACCACCTGCTTCCCGGCTTCGAAGACGCGCTGGCCGAGCACAAAATCGTCGGCACAATAATCGGCCAAGGTTTCAAATCCCCCGACATCTTCGAGCACGTCGCGGCGAATGGCCATGGTAGGGCCCAGGGCAAAGCGCAATCCTTCCAGCATGTCGGCAACCACGACTCCGGCCGTCATCTCTACCGACATGCCCAGGGCCTCCAGGCGCGACCACAGGCCGCCGCTGGGGACGCCGCGGTATAAGCACGTCACCATGCCGATTTGCGGCTGCAGCAGAGGGCGCACTACTTCGCGCACATACTGCGGCGTAACGTAGACATCGCTGTCGCTGATGACCAGATAATCGGCGGCCGCCTCCGCGGCCATGCGCTCGAGCGAACATACTTTGGCATTGGGAAACTCAGGTTCGCCCGACAGTACGATCTTCACCGGTACACGAGGATGGCGGTGCCGGACTGCTTCCACGACGGTCAGAGCTGGGTCACTCTCCTGGCGGCAACCGAAGACAAGTTCGAAGGCGGGATAGTCCTGGCGGAAAAAACTCTCCAGATTGGCCTCGAGTCCGGGTTCAAGACCATGCAGCGGCTTGAGCAAGCTGACCCGCGGCCAAGTCCCGGTGTGTGATGGAATGGCGGAACGGCGCTTCAGGCGCACGAAAGCTGCCGCCAGCAAGATCAGAAAAGCAGTGCAACTGAGCAGGCCGACAATCGAGCACAACAGCAGCAGGTGAACGAACATGAGCACACAGCCTCGCGATTGTCAGATCAAGTTATACACATTGACGCGAAACAGATTGCCGGCTAGCCGCGGGCCCACGCCGCGCTCGCTAAATGTGGCCTGACAGGACAGCCACCATGAGCCGGAATCGCTTAGTTAATTGTAACTAATTGATACAGGAGCGCCCAGACGAGAGTCGTGGCCCGTCTCCAACAAGGCAACCACCCTCGCCTGGTCTGGAACGCTGTTGGCCGCTTCCCTTTGCCCATCTCTAAGCTAATCATAGGTAACATAGCGTGGCTGCGCGAGGCGTAAAGGATTGTGATGGTCCTGTAAAGATTTGTAAACTGCTCCGGCCCCCTCACCTTGCCGCGGCCGATTTTTCCCCCGCCAGAAAGGTATCCACATTGTTCCTGTCGATCAGCGTGGCACCGGTGTCGACAAAGGCGGGCACTGGCGAAAATGGGTCTTGAGCCCAATTTTTCTGCAGGGACTGTAGCTTATGGCGGTGCAAGTCAGCGAGCATTTTCAGCCCTACGTAGGCCATGCTATAGGGCTTTTGCGCGATGGTGGCGGCAATAATCCCTTTTCTGATCCACTCCAGGGTGTCCGGATCGGCGTCCATGGCTACCACGGTTTTGCCGGAAATGTGGCCGCGGTCGAGCACGGTGGCTACTTCCTTGCCGGCCAAGGCCTCCAGGCAGATGAAAGCATCGACCTTCTCTTTGTGGCCGACGATTTGTCGCGTGGTATCGAAGGCGACGCGCGGGTCGCCGTGGATGTCCACAATGCGCACGATCTTCATGCCCGGATAGGAATCAAATACGTCGCGATAAGCGCGCAGCCGATCGTCCAGGTTGGCCTGGCCGGGCATGGTGAAGATCACCACATTGCCGTGGCCACGCATTTCGTTCAGCGCAACCCTCGCGCCCATTGCTCCCGCCTCGTAGTTGTTGGTGCCGATGAAGAGCAGCCGCTTGCTGGCCGGTGAATCGGAATCGATGGTAATAACCGGAATGCCGGCGGCAATGGCGGCATCGATGTCGCCCCGCATGAGGGCGGGATTGGCGGGCGAAACCAGAATGCCGCTGGGTTTGTTCTGCAGCACTTTCTCGAATTCCAGCTGTTCTGCCTTGGGATCGTAAGTATCGGGGCCGATGAATTCCGCTTTCACCTTCAGCTGAGCGGCCGACTGCAGAAAGCCGGCGCGCGCGGCCTGCCAGTACGGCACCTGGACGTTGGCAGCGAGCAGGTAATACTGCTCGCCCGCCTCCTGCTGGGAGGTGCAATTCACCATGCTGAATGCCAGCGCGAAAACTAAAGCGACGCCTGGCAGGGTCCGCGCCCTAAACATTTTCATCCCTCCACGGCGGCTAGATTCAGCCGGCACGCGCTAGCAAAGATCAGCGACACAGGCCCAAAGCAGTCAATGCCCCGGTTGAGTAAGAGCCGTCAAAAATCGGTTTTGGCACTGGTTAGCCAGCGCTTGCAGTTCGGAAAATTCCGGATTCTCCCGCAGCTTTGCCCACAAGGGATCCACCTGCAGCGCGGAGGAGGCACAGTAGTTCTGCTCGATGGCGCTGCGCAGCAGGTCGAGCGCTAAGCGGTTCTGTCCGCAATAACCCAAGAGCGAGGCGTGAAGGTACTTCATTTCCGGATCACGCACCAGCATGAGCGCCGGCTCCGTCCGGCTGGTGGTCTGGGTCATGTCCCCGGGATGCTGCAGGCAGGTTTGCAACAGCTCTCCGAACCAGGGAGAGTCCTTGGACATCCGTTCCGCCGCCTGGCGAGCCTCGGCCAACCTGCCCGCACGCAGCAGGATGGCGGGGACCACGTTGCGGGCCCACTGCGAGTGCGCGTCCAGACGGACATACTCCATGGCCTTTTCGGTTCGCCCCAATTCGAGGAAGGCAAAAGCGCAGGAGCGAAGGTTGTAGTCGCCGGGATCGAGGGCCAGGGCGGCATCACACTCCTGCGCCGCGGCTTCCAGCAGCCCCGCGTAGCGGTAAACGTAAGCGACGGTGAAATGGGCTTCCGCATTGTCGGGACGGCGCTTGACCAGCGCTTCCGCGTCGGCGGCCTTGTCCAATTGGCCCCACTCGATGCGGTTTTGGGTGAGGTCGGCCGCTGCCGAGATGAGGTTGGGATCGAGCGCCAGCGCCCGCTCAAAAGCGGCGGTGGAGCGCTGAAAGGCCGCATCGCCTCCATCGGAATAAGCGGCGTCAAAGTAGTAGCGCTTCCCTAGCGCCTGCCAGGAAGGGGCGTAGTTGCCATCGAGCTTGACTGCCTTCTCCAGAAGAGCGATGGCTTCCTTGTTGGGCGCCGGATCATGGGGCATGGCGGAACTGCGCAGGTACAAATCGTAGGCCTGCGAATTCTTGGGCCGGGTCCCCGCCTGCAAAGGAGCGCCCACCAGGCCCAGACGCGGTATCAGGCCCTGGCGTACGTGGGCGGAGATTTTCTGTTGCATGCCGGTCAGATCGCTGGCCGGCGCAGTGACGGTCCCCTGCCAGAAGACGCGATTGTCCCTGACCTCGACCGCCTCCAGCGTTACGTGCAAGGCGGTGTTCTGTTTCAAATAATGTCCGGTCAGCACTACGCCGACGCGCAGGGCTTTCCCCGCCTTTTGGGGATCGCTCTTAGCAAATTTTTGGGATTCCTCCAGGGGCCGCACTTCCAGGGTGGGCACATAGGTGAGCTGAGTCGCGATTTCGTCGGCCAGAGCGAAGCTGAGGAAATCCATGCCTCTGTCCCCGGTCATATTCTGAAACGGAATCACCGCGATGGTGTTGGGTGAACCGGCGCCGTTACGCCCGTGCTTGAACCACCAGGCGCCCACGGCAATTAATACAGTGAGGAGGAGCCCCGCCATGCCCAGCAACAGATAGTGCTGATACCAGCTGACGCCCTGAAAGGTCCTGCTGGGGCGGTGGGGGAGCAGCGCCGATTTTCGCAGCGCGGCCGGTTCCAGACCAGACTCGGTTTCTTTTTTCAGGAGCTTCAGGTCGTCGCGCAGTTGCGCCGCCGAGGCGTAGCGGTCTTCGCGCTTTTTCTCCAGCGCCTTGCCGACGATACGTTCGAATTCCGCCGGCAAGCCCGGATTCAGGGTGAGCGGCGACGCCGGCTTCTGATGCAGGATCGCTTCCAGGGTCAGAACCACATTCTTGCCGGCGAATGGCTTCCTCCCTGTGGACAGCTCGTAAAGAACGATGCCGAAGGAGAACAGATCGGAACGGGCGTCCACCTCCTCGCTGCGCACCTGTTCGGGAGACATGTACACCGCGGTGCCGGGCACGACGCCTTCGCCGGTCAGCGCCTCCTCCACTGCAGCTGTGGAGCTCCCGTCCGGGCTGAACATCTGTTGTTCCGCCGCCAGCTTGGCCAGGCCGAAATCCAGAATTTTGGCTTGCCCCCGTGGGGAGATGTAGATGTTGGCGGGTTTGATGTCGCGATGCACGATGCCTTTGCCGTGGGCGGCATCCAGCGCATCCGCCACCTGAATACCGATCTCCAGCACATCTTCGAGGGGCAGGGGCTGCCCGTGCAGACGATGCTTGAGGCTTTCCCCCTCCAGCATTTCCATCACGATGAATGGCTTCTGGTCGTGTTCTTCGACTTCGTGAATGGTGCAGATATGGGGATG
>DATGIY010000346.1:0-5045 GCA_035295475.1 Terriglobales bacterium | reverse complement strand
CATTCATGCACGAGAAGTTCTGGATTCACGCGGCAATCCTACGGTGGAAGCAGAAGTATTCCTGGCCGACGGTTCGATGGGGCGGGCGATTGTCCCCAGCGGAGCGTCGACGGGAGAGCACGAAGCGGTCGAATTGCGCGACGGAGACACGAATCGGTTCCAGGGCAAGGGCGTGCTCAAGGCGGTGGAAAACGTAAACGGCGAGATCGCCGAAGCTCTGGCGAACTGGGATGCGTTCGATCAGCGGGGCCTCGACGCGAAGATGATCGAGCTGGACGGCACCGAGAATAAAGGGCGGCTGGGAGCGAACGCGATTCTGGCGGTGTCGATGGCGGCGGCGCGGGCGACGGCTAATGCCCATCACGTGCCGCTTTATCGCTATCTGGGCGGCTTGGGCGCCAACCTGCTGCCGGTACCGATGATGAACATTCTGAACGGCGGCGCGCACGCCGACAACAACGTGGACTTTCAGGAATTCATGGTCATGCCCGTGGGCGCGAGATCGTTCTCCGAGGCATTGCGCTGGGGGGTGGAGGTATTCCACACCTTAAAGGGAGTGTTGAAGAAACGCGGCTATAACACTGCTGTCGGGGATGAAGGCGGCTTCGCGCCATCACTGAAATCGAATGTGGAGGCGATTGAAGTAGTGCTGGAGGCTATCACCGCGGCGGGTTATAAAGCGGGCACTCAGGTGGCTATTGCTCTGGATCCTGCTGCCAGTGAGCTCTACCAGGACGGCAAGTACGTCTTCAAAAAATCCGACAAATCAACCAAGAGCTCGGAAGAGATGGTGCGCTATTGGAGCGAGTGGGCGCGGCAGTATCCCATTGTCTCGCTGGAGGATGGTTTAGCGGAAGATGACTGGAAGGGCTGGCAAATGCTGACCAGGGAACTAGGGGGGAAGATCCAGTTGGTGGGCGACGACCTGTTCGTGACCAATGTGAAGCGGCTGCGGCAGGGCATCGAGCAGAAGGCTGGGAATTCCATCCTCATCAAAGTCAACCAGATCGGAACCGTGAGCGAGACCCTGGACACGATGGATCTGGCGCGCCGAAACGGCTACACCTCGGTGATTTCGCACCGATCGGGAGAGACCGAGGACACATTCATAGCCGATTTTGCCGTGGCCACGGCCGCCGGCCAGATCAAAACGGGCTCAGCTTCGCGCACTGATCGCATTGCCAAGTACAACCAGTTGTTGCGCATTGAAGAGGAGTTGGGAGATGGGGCAAGGTTTTTGGGCCTGAAGGCGCTGAACTATCACGGAGAGACGGCAGGAAAGGCGAGAGCGTGAGTTTTTTAGCCACAGAGGCGGATCGGCATCGTGGATCAGAACGATGAGGGCTCCGTAACATGAATTTCCTATAAATGTGGCCCTCTGTGACCTTGTGTCCTCTGTGGTGAATGGTTTTTTGTGGTGAATGGCAAATGCCGAATAGACCGAAACCTCTGATCCTGGTGATCCTCGATGGCTGGGGCTACCGCGCGGAAAGCAAGGCCAACGCCATCGCCCTGGCGCGCAAGCCCACCTATGACCGGCTGTTGAGGGATTATCCCAATACCCTGATCCATACCAGCGGGCGGTACGTGGGCCTGCCGGAAGGGCAGATGGGCAACAGCGAAGTCGGGCACCTTAACATCGGCGCCGGGCGCATCGTGCACATGGACATTACGCGCCTGGATTTGATGATCCAGAACGGAACTTTCTTTTCCGATCCCACTTTGCTCGGAGCCATGAAGCACGCGCGCAGCGGGGGCCGGCGATTGCATCTTTTCGGGCTGGTATCCGACGGCGGCGTGCACTCGCACCAGAATCACCTGTACGCGCTGCTGAAAATGGCCAAACAAAACGGCGTGGACCGGGTGTTCGTGCATGCCTTCATGGATGGGCGCGACACTCTGCCGACCAGCGGCGCCGGTTACCTGGAACAACTGCAGCAGAAAATGCGCGAATACAACTCCGGCAAGATCGCCAGCGTGAACGGCCGCTACTACGCCATGGATCGCGACCGCCGCTGGCCGCGCATTGCCAAGGCGTTTCATGCCATGGCACAGGGAGATGGCGAAGCCGGGCGCTACGTGGACGCGGTGCAGGGAGTGAAAGACTCCTACAACAAGGGAGTCACGGACGAATTTATTGTGCCCCTTGTTTGCGTGGACAACCGGGGCGAACCCCTGGCCACCATTCGCGATGAAGACGCCTGTCTCTGCTTCAACTTTCGCGCCGACCGGGTACGGCAGATCACGCGCGCGCTGGCGCGCAACAGCGGCCTGAATTCCCAGGGAGGAAGCGACCTGCCGGACGCGGCCGGCTTGGATGCGGAAATTCCGCGCGAGCGCGTTCCGAAGAATCTGCATTACGTTTGCATGACGCGCTACGACAAGCAGTTCGCGCTGCCGGTGGTGCTGCCGCCGGAGTCGCTGAACAACATTCTCGCCAACGTGATGGCGAATCTGAACCTGCGCAACCTGCGGGTGGCGGAGACGGAGAAATACGCGCACGTCACTTATTTCTTCAATGGCGGGGTAGAGCAACCCTTTGGGGGAGAAGAGCGCGTGCTGGTGCCCTCGCCCAAAGTAGCCACCTACGATCTGAAGCCAGAGATGAGCGCCGCGGGCATAGCCGGGGAAGTGGTGAAGGCGGTGGAGAAAGGCGCATTCGATGTGATGATCGTCAATTTCGCCAACGCGGATATGGTGGGCCACTCCGGCCGGATCGAGCCGACGGTGAAGGCGGTGGAGACGGTGGATGGGTGTCTGGCGGAAATTGAGCGCGCGGTACGGCAGCGCGGCGGAGCGATGATCATTACCGCCGATCACGGCAACGCTGAGCTGATGATCGATCCCGCCACCGGGGGACCTCACACCGCGCACACCACCAACCCGGTGCCGCTGATCGTGGTCAGTGCGCAGGAAAAGAATTTCGCGCTGCGCCAGGATGGCTCACTGCGCGATATCTCGCCGACGATCCTGGGTATGCTGGGGATTTCTCAGCCCACGGACATGACGGGACGCGACCTGCGTCAAGAACTGACGGCCGCCAGGAAGTAAAAAAGGGCACTGCGTCGGGGGGACCGAACAGTGCCCGGTTGTGCGCTGGCCGCGGAATCCAGATTTTTCGGATTAGCTGATGGCGCTCGCTGTCTGTGAGAAGACGTTGTTGGCCTGGCTGCCGATCAGGCGGATGGTGCCAACCACGATGACCAGGATGACGGCCAACATCACCGCGTATTCGGCGATGTCCTGACCTTCATCGTTCGACCACATTCTGCGTACTAAATCCATCATGTGACCCTCCGTAGAAGTATTGGGGGAGGCTATGAATTCGTTGCGGCCGGTCAATTCCGGACAGGTTAGCCCGGAGCAGGGAGGAGCGCCGCTACGAAAAACGCGAGCCTTACTTCAGCTTTTTGCGCAGCCGCCGAACTTCCACGAAGGTCAGGGCTGTCGTCATGCAGACTACGCTGGCAAACAGAATTTCCAGGCCAAACATGGTTTGCATCGCGTCGTTCCTCCTGCAGGCTGCCAGGGAGCGAAGGCCCGCCGGCTACCTACGGGCCTAACTATGGGGGCAGGGAGCCAGATCGTAAACATTACCTTTGTACATTGCGCCCCAGTCATTCGGAAGGGTCACAAACGGCAAAAGGACATCCGCGCAAGCCACCTAAAATCAATGCCTTGGCTTAAACAAGCGGCATTTTGCTTGAACCACGAACTTGGGGGCATTCAGAAGTGACAGCTGCTCAGGCCCTTCTTTTCCAGGTAGCGCTGGTGGTATTCCTCGGCACGGTAGAAGGTGGTTGCCGGGGAGATCTCAGTGACAATGGGCTGACGGAATTTCTTCTGCCAGCGTTCGAGCGAAGCGCGCGCGGATTTTTCCTGCTCGGGGGTATGGAAAAAAATCGCGGAGCGATATTGGGAGCCGAAATCGGGCCCCTGGCGGTTGGGAGTGGTGGGATCGTGCATCTGCCAAAAGTAGTCCAGAAGCTGATCGTAGGAGATCTTGGCCGGATCAAAGAGGACTTCAAGGGCTTCGGCATGGCCGGTATGGTCGGTGCAGACGTCCCGATAAGTGGGATTGGGCATCTGGCCGCCGGTGTAACCAACCGTAGCGTCCAGCACCCCCGGCAAAGCGCGGAAGGAAGCTTCCACTCCCCAGAAACAGCCGGCAGCAAAAGTGGCTTTTTCCATAGAACTAAGTTTCCGGTTTTGTGTTTCCAGTTTCAAATTCAAATCGAGCCGCTCGAAACCTGAAACTGGCTATTGGGTCATGTGGATGGCGCGCTGCTTCTCCGCGGGCGTCATCTGGTTCCACAACATCTCCAGATCGTGCGACAGATAGGAGTTGTTAGGTTCCTGGCGGAGGGCCAGGGCAAACCAGCGGTAGGCAGTAGCCCGATCCAGGGGAGCGCAGTGTCCGGTGGCGTATAGTCCGCCCAGCGTGCTCTTGGCTTTGGCGCTGTCGTTGTCCACGGCTTGCCGCAGGTAGCCAAGCGCGCGATCGCAGCTCTGCGGGACCCCGTCACCGTAGAGATACTTCTGCGCGTTGCTTAATAAGGCGGCGCTCTCGGCATCCGCGGAGCGGGTGTTATCCACGGCGTCGGTGGCACGGGGTTGGCGCACGGCCTTCCTGGGCGCGGGCGATGGGGGCGCGGCCACGGCCGCTGTCTGGCTGAGGGCGGCGGGAGGCGCAGGAACGTTCTGCTTCTGCGCCGCATTCTGGATTTCGGCAGCGCTGGGCGGCGGGGTGGCGGCATTTGCCGTCCCGCTCGGGCCCGCGGGAGAAGCATTGCCCGGGGCATTAGACGCGGGGGTCGAAGCGCTGGGCGCGGCGGCGTTCTCCGCGGCGGCCGGATTGGCGTTGGGAGCTACGGCGGCGGCCTCCTGCTTCTGCTGCGAAAGCTTGCCGCGCGCCTCTTGCACGAGCGCCGCGAGCCGATTGCCGCTGAGCCCATTACTGCCCAGTTGCCACCAGGCAAACAAGCCGGCAGCGGCCAACACCGCGATGAAGACGTAAAGGCCCCAGTGAGGAGCGGAAACATCTT